>NZ_JARACH010000048.1:0-67559 GCF_029087445.1 Amycolatopsis sp. La24 | reverse complement strand
GCTGCACCCTCAACGCTGATCCCGTCATAGACGGAGCAAGGTAATCCGTCCACAACGGACGCAAGGGAGGCACGCCAACCCAATCGTGTACATCGTGGACACTCAACCCGAGCAGTCAGATAACCGCGGCGATGCTGGACCGGCTGCTGCACCGCGCGACCGTCGTCGGCATCGACGGCCCCTCCTACCGACTCCGCACCCATCAGTCCACATCGGACAAGCTGCGCAAGGCGGTGAACGCGCATGTCTCCTGACCCGCGCGACCCGAACTACAACGCGACGCGCAAGACCTGCCCGATCTGCTGGGAAGCGTTCATCGCGACCGGACGTCAGGCCAAGACCCGCCTCTACTGCTCGCGCCAGTGCAAACGCACCGCCGCCGCCCGCCGCGAGATCGACCGGGCCGGCCACCCGCACACGTCCTTCGGGCCGCCTCCGGCGGCCGCCCCGCCGAGCGCGCCCGCGCCGCTGCCGCAGCCGGCCGCGCAACGCGACTGCCCGCACTGCGGCGGCCCGGTCACCATCGTCGCCCTGCTCACCACACCCGAAGCCGCCCGCCCGCAGATGCCCCTGGCAGCACCCGACGGAGTGATCCCACTCCACCGCTGACCCAGGCTAAGCTGGCACACCTCAGCTGGGGAATTTCGACGAGTACCCCTGGGGACTTTCAGGGAGCGCCGTCACGGCGGTGCCCAGGTAGTGGTTATGCGCCAAACGGCGGGCGACGACGAACTCGCTCCGGCCGGAGCGTCGGGTGACGGGGGCGGTGCCGCCATAGCACTGCAACCCGTTGGGTGTGTCGAACTGGGTGATGTCGTCTCCGATTTCTCCGGCTATCCGGGCGGCGAGCCGGTCCCCGAGCCCGGGGAAACTCAGGTAGATCTCACCGCCCGGGATCGCTTTTCCCGGATCAGGCTCCTTCGGTTGTTTCGCGCGGCCATGACGGGCCGATCCGAGCAGCAATTCCGCCATGCGGCGTTCCCACGCCCTCCGTTGATCGCGGATGGCCAGCAATTGGGTCGCAGTCAGCGCGATCGTGCCGGATTTCGCGCGCACCAGATACTCTTTGACCGGCAACCGGTCAGCGTCCAGGGCGTCAGCGACGCGGGCGGCGAAGCGGTCGGGCCAGCCGTGTTTAGCGGCGCGAGCGAACGCGGCGATGTCGCCGGGGCCGGCTGCGGCCAGTTGGTCATGGCCTGGCCAGCGGCTCAACAGCTTCAGCATGACCGGCGAGCCGAGGTCGCCGCCGGCGATGGCCAGAGCGGCCGGGAAGATGGCCAGCAAGTCCGCACGCAGCCGGTTGAGCAGCCTTCGTTCGTCGCGGGCGGCGCGTTCGTCGTCTCGGGCGATCGCGCGCAATTCGCCCGCCAACTCACCGTGCGGGATCAGTTTCCGCAGCTCCAGGAACTGATCCAATGCCAGCAAGCAGCAAATCCGGGCGTCCTCGGCGTCGTCTTTCTTCTTGGCCGGCCCCCGGCGGCGGGCCACCACATCCGGATTGACCGGCAGGACCGTGAAGCCCGCATCAGTCAACGCCTCGACCAGAAGACCGTGTCGTGTTTCCAGCACGATCCGCACGTCGGCCGGGTCGGTCTCCAATTCCAGGCAGCGAGCCACAAGCCGACCGACTCCCGCCGCGGTGTGGTCAATACGGAATTGCTCGATCACTCCCTCGCCCGGGCGGCCCAGGGCCACATCATGAAAAGACTCCGCCCAGTCGATACCTGCTCCCAGCAAATGCGCCGACTCCCTTCGTGTCCAGGAACGAAAAAACTGGAACCGGAGGCCGCGCGTCGTGCTGATAAACCAGTCCTCATCGGGACAACACCCTCCAAGACGACAAGCCTCCGGCTAAAACCTCCGAGGACGCTGTCTCATCACAGTCCTCGCGGGACAAGCACATCAAGCGTTCCCCGGAGGCCCCAGCCATGAAAGAAGGTACTGCTATCAGCACACCTGAACACACCGACACCGATGCCGCCCGCGCGGCCGAGGACCCCGACGAGTTGCGGAAGGCGATGATCGCCGAGTTGTGGGAGATGGGGGCGATCCGCAGCGACCGGGTCGCCGCCGTGTTCGACGGGGTGCCCCGGCATCTGTTCGCCCCCGAGGCGACACCGGCGCAGGCGTACAAGGCTCGCGACGCGGTGCATGTGAAGCGGGACGAGCGCGGCGTGCCGATCAGCACGGTGTCCTCGCCGCAGCTGCAGGCCGGGATGCTGGAGCAGGCCGACATCCGCCCCGGGATGCGGGCACTGGAGATCGGCTCCGGCGGGGTGAACGCGGCCATGATGGCGTGGCTGGCCGGACCCGGCGGGCAGGTCACCACCGTCGACATCGACTCCGACGTCACCGAACGCGCCCGGCGGCTGCTGGACGCCGCCGGCTACGAGCGGGTCAACGTCATCCTCGCCGACGCCGAGACCGGGATCGCCGACTTCGCACCCTACGACCGGATCATCGTCACGGTCGGCGCCTGGGACATCCCGCAGGCGTGGCTGGACCAGCTCGCCCCCGACGGTCGGCTGGTGGTGCCGCTGCGGGTGCGGGGACTGACCCGTTCCCTGGAACTGGTCCGCGAGGGCGATCACCTGGTGAGCCGGTCGGCGGAGATCTGCGGATTCGTCGCCATGCAGGGCGACGGAGCGCACCAGGAGCAGCTGGTGCCGCTGCGCGGTACCGACGCGGTGATGCGGTTCGACGACGGCTGGCCCTGCGAGCAGGTCCCCGACCTGGACGGCGTCCTGGACACCCCGCGTGCGCAGGCGTGGACGGGTGTGCGGATCGGCGGAGCCGAGTCGTTCGAAACGCTGCAACTGTGGCTGGCCACCGTTTTCCCGGGGTTCGGCAAGCTGCGCGCCGAGGCGTCGCTGCGGCCGGTACTGGTCGACGAGGGCACCGTGTGGTTCGACTCCGCTGCCATCGAGGGTGACTCGGTCGCGTATCTGACTACGCGAGGTGTCGAACCCGGGATCGCCGAATTCGGCGCGCACGCCTTCGGCCCGCACGCGGACGACCTCGTCACCGCGTTCTGCGAGCAGATCCGCGCGTGGGACCGCGACCAGCGCCACGGCCCTGGGCCCACCTTCGGCGTGTGGCCGCCCGGCACCCCGGACGAGCGGCTGCCCGACGGCGTGGTTGTCGACAAGCGGCACCAGCGCATCACGATGTCCTGGCCTTCCCCGACAGGCCAGGAACACCAAGAAGTAACCGAGAAGGAGTGATCGATTATGACCCTGGCCCTTACCTCCCCGGCCGAGGAGGCCGACGAGTTCTCGCTGGATCTGACGGTGATCGCCGACAGCCTGCCGCTGGCGAAGATGTCGTGCGACACCAGCGACAACTGCGGCGGCACGACCTGCGGGTCCGCCTGCACCAGCCACGTCGCCACGCCTCTGTGACCGACTCCGAGTAGAAGACAGGGCGAGGCTCATGGCCGCGAAACGGACCCATTTCCAGCACGTCGATCTGGTGCTGGCCCGGGTCAGCACGGACCCAGGCGGGCTGGACGTGCCCGAGGCCGTGTCCGCCGGAACCGGGGACGCCTCCGGGACTGGCCGGGCGTGGCTGGTGCGGTTATGGCACCGCGCCGAGGTCCGTGCCGCGCTGCGAATCGCGAGCCCCGTGCTGGCCGAGCAGATTGACCAGCTCGTCTCCGGCCGCGACGGCGACCCGCGCCAGGTTCGGCGTGTGCTGTCGGCCACCTCGTCCTACCTGCTGCGGTGGAGGCGGCGCGCGACCCCGTTCGGCTTGTTCGCCGGAGTCGCCGCCGCCTCCACCGACGCCCCGGCGTCCGCTCGCCTCGACCCCGAATGCCGGGTGTCGGCGCGGGCGGACGCCCGATGGCTCGGCGAGATCATCACGGGCCTGCAGCAACGTCACGACCTGCTGCCGCGCTTGACAGTGGTCGCCAACAACGCCGCGTTCCGGCGCGGCACCCGGGTCGTGATTCCCGCCCGCCCGGACGAAACCCAGCCCCAGCGCGGCGCGGCACTCGACACCTCCCTCCGTTACACCCGCGCGGTCGAGAACGCCTTGCGAGGCGCGGCGTCCCCGGTGCGGATGGCGGAGCTGGCTGAGCGGATCGGCTCCGACTTCCCCGCCACCGACCCCGAGACCATCGGCCGACTGCTCGCGCAACTGGTCGAGAGCGGCGCGCTGATCACCACACTGCGACCACCGTTGACAGCGACGGACCCGTTGTCGCACCTGCTCGCCGAACTCGACGCCGCGGGCATCGACGACCTGCCCGACCTGGTGAAGATGACCGCCGAACTCACCGCGATCCGGGACGAGCTGGCCTCGGCGCGTGCCTGGGCGCCGATGGCCGAGCACGCGATCGCGTTGGAGCAGACCGAGGATCGGATGCGCGCGCTCCATCCGACCCCGGGGCGGGTCCAGGCCGTGGACGTGGCGGTGGCCGGCGAGCTGACCGTTCCCGAGGCGGTGCTGCGCGAGGCGGAGATCGCCGCGACGACGCTCCTGCGGCTCACCCCGTTCCCGTTCGGCGATCCGGCATGGAAGGACTGGCACGCCCGGTTCCTGGACCGCTACGGCGCGGGCGCGGTCGTCGGTGTGCGCGAGGTGATCGCCGACTCCGGGCTGGGTTTCCCCGCCGGGTTTCTCGGCGCGGCCCGGCCGCGCGCCGCGCACCTCGTCACCGAACGCGACGTCACCCTCCTGCGGCTGATCCAGCGCGCCAGCACCGAGGGCCGGGCCGAGATCGCCGTGACCGAGTCCGTCCTCGAGGATCTCCGCGTCGGTGACCACGCGAAACTCATCGCGCCCGCTCGAGCGGAGCTGGCGTTCCAGCTTCATGCCACCTCATCCGAAGCCCTGGAACGCGGGCATTTCCAGTTGTGGGTCACCGGCGCTCCGATGCACGCCACCAGCATGGCCGGACGCTTCACCCGCCTGCTGTCCGAACAGGACCGGGAACGGCTGGCCGCCAGCTACGCCCCGGATTGCGCCGACGTCGCCTGCGCGCAGCTGTCGTTCCCGCCACGGCGCGAGGGCAACGAGAACATCGTGCGCGTACCCCGGTTCCTGCCGTACCTGATCCCTCTCGGCGAACACCACGCCACCGAGCGGACCGTGATCGAGCTGGACGATCTGGCGGTGACCGCCGACGCCGATGAGATCGCGCTTGTGCGGATCTCCACCGGCCGGCGGGTCCAGCCGCACATCCCGCACGCGCTGCAGAACACCATCCAGACCCCGCCGCTGGCGCGGTTCCTGGCCGAGGTCGCCTCCGCGCGCCGCGCGGTGTACGGCCCGTTCGGCTACGGCGTCGCCGACGACCTGCCGTTCGTGCCCCGCATCCGCCACGGCCGCGCCGTCCTCTCGCCCGCCCGCTGGCACCTCACCCCCACTGACGTCCCACCCGCCGCGGGCACCGGTTCCTGGGACGAGGCGCTGCACACCTGGCGGGCACGGTGGCGGGTGCCCTCGGCGGTCGTCCTGGTCGAAGGTGAACTCCGGCTCCCGCTCGACCTGGACGACCACGCTGATCGCGCACTGTTGCGCAGCCGCCTGGAACGCAACCGGACCGGCCACCTCGAACTGCGCGAGGCCGGACCTCACGAACCCGGCGGCTGGGCCGGGCGCCCCTGCGAACTAGTGGTCCCACTGCGCGCCGCCCCACCGGCCAAGACACCGGGGCACGACGAGACACGAGCAGCCCGGCCACACGTCGCGGTGCGCCGCTCGGACACGGCGATGCCAGGCAGGGCAGGAATCATCCGCGCACACCTGCACGCCCATCCCACACGGTTCGACGAGATCCTCACCGACTACCTGCCCGGCCTGATCACCGGCGTCAACACCGAGCACGGCGCCGCGCCGTGGTGGTTCTGGCGACATCACGACCCCGCCCGAGCCGACTGCGACCAGCACCTCGTGCTGTGCCTGCGTACCCGCCCCGACACCCACGAGGCCGTGGCCGCCCAGCTCACGGATTGGGCCGGCACCCTGAGCGAGGCAGGTCTGCTCGCCGAACTCACCTACGCCTCCGCAACACCATCCCCGGCCGCCCTCGGCCACACCCCGGAAACACGCGACGCCCTCGACGAGGTGTTCACCGCGGACTCGGTGGCCGCCGTGGAACAGCTGCGCTGTGCGAAACGCACCGAAACACCCGGCCAAGCCCTTGCGGCGGCCTCCATGACCGAGATCGTCGCGTCACTGGCGACCTCCCCGCAGCTCGGATTGCGCGACCTGGTCGACCTGCTGCCTCACGAACCCGGCAAGCTCGACCGCGCGCTCGCCGACGCCGCACTCGCCCTCGTCGACCACCACGGCCAGCTGCGGCCCCTACCCGGCGGAGACGCCGTCACCGAGGCGTGGCAGCAGCGCCACCACGCCCTCGCCTCCTACCGCGAACGCGCGGCACACGACGAAAGCGTCGAGGAACGGCTAGTGCTGCGGACGCTGCTGCACAGCCACCACCTGCGCGCGGTGAGCGTGGACCCCGGCACGGAAAAGGTCACCGCTCGCCTCGCCCGAGCCACCGCCCAGCGCCGCCTCGCCCTTCTCCGCCAGGACCGAGCATGACCACCACGCGGGAACCACAAACGCTCTCCGACCAACTGGCCGCGCGCCTGGCGGTCCCGGTCACCGACCCAGACGACCACAGCGGCCGGGAGCAATCGCTGGCCGAAGGCGCGGCCGGGATCGCCCTGCTGCACATCGAACGCGCCCTCGCCGGAGCCGGATCCTGGGCCACCGCCCACCCGTGGGTCACTGCGGCGACCTCCCGCGGCGTCAGCATCGCCGCCGACACCAACCTCTACCTCGGCGCACCGGCAATCTCCTTCCTCCTGCACGCGGCGCAGGCCGACGGGCGGCACCGCTACCAGGACGCTGTCGCCACCCTGGAAGCTCGCGTCCGCACGCTGGCCCAGCACCGCGTTGAGACCGCTGCGGCCCGCGCCAGCCGTGGCGAGGCCCCGAATTTCAGCGAGTACGACCTGTTCACCGGCCTGACCGGGATCGGGCGGCTCCTGCTCCAGCACAACCCCGGCGCCGACGTACTCGAACAGGTCCTGAACCACCTCGTGCGCCTGACCGAACCCCGGCCTGACCAGCTGCCCGGATGGTGGGTTGGGCACGACCCGGACACCACGATCGCGACACCCGGCGGCCACGCGAACCTCGGCCTCGCGCACGGCATCTGCGGCGTGCTGGCCTTCCTCGGCACCGCGCTGCGCCGCGGTGTCACCGTCGAGGGCCACGCCGAGGCCATCGCCCGGATCTGCGCGCACCTGGACACCTGGCGCCACGACGACGATTCCGGCCCGTGGTGGCCGGAATGGCTCACCCACGACGAAATCCGCACCGGCCGAGCCCACCAGCGCGGCCCACTGCGGCCGAGCTGGTGCTACGGCACCCCCGGAATCGCGCGCGCCCAGCAGATCGCCGCCATCGCTGCCGGCGACACCGCCCGGCAACGCCTGGCCGAAGACGCCCTCGCCGTCTGCCTGGCCGACTCCGGCCAACTCGCCCACGTCACCGACACCAGCCTCTGCCACGGCTGGGCCGGGCTCTACCAGACCGCCTGGCGCGCGGCCCAAGACGCGCTCAGCGCCGACATCAGCCAGCACCTGCCGCGTTTGGCCGCATCGTTGAGCCACGCCACCTCGAACACATCTGAACAGGCCGCCGGGTTCCTCACCGGCACGGCAGGACTCGCGCTCGCCGCGCACACCGCGACTCACGACACACCACCGATCTCGGGATGGGACGCATGCCTGCTGATCACCTGACCCCGTGCCCTGGCCTCGAGCACGCCATCGCCACCGTCCTCGCCGGCACGCCAGTGGACCAGGCCGCCTCGACAGCCGGGATGGACGCGCTCGCACTGTCCGACGCGATCGAGATCTACCGGGACGCGGGCCAGCGCGCGCTCGACCAGCACACCGACCCCAGCTGGTGGCAGGTCTACCTCCGCTTCACCGACTGGGACAACGCCGAACACACCGCCACCGCGCACCTCGCCCCGCTGCTCACCCTCGCTGCCGATGACGACATGACCAGCGGGTGGTGGTTCATCCGCAAACACCCCTGCTGGCGACTGCGGCTCCACGTCGGCCCACAACACCGCCACGCCCTGATACAGACGCTCTCCGGCGCCTTCGACGACCTCACCGCCCGCGGTCACCTCCACTCGTGGTGGACCGGGATCTACGAACCGGAAACCGCCGCCTTCGGCGACCACCCCGGTATCGACATCGCCCACGACCTGTTCTGCGCCGACAGCCACGCCATCCTCACCGTGGCGCACCGCGACATCGGCCTCGGCCGCCGCGAGCTGTCCCTGCTGCTGTGCAGCACGCTCATGCGCGCCGCCCACATCGAGTGGTACGAGCAAGGCGACATCTGGCACCACGTCTCCCAGCAACGCCCGCTGCCCGCCGACATCACCTCCGGCAACGTCGCCGCCATGGCCGCGGCGATCCGCCAACCCCTGCTCGCCGACATCACCGACAGGGGGTCACTGCTCGGCCCGGGCGGGCCGCTGGCATCCATCGCCCCCTGGACACGAGCATTCCGCGACGCCGGCCACGCGCTCGGTGCCGCAGCGAGCGAGGGTCGCCTTCGCAGGGGCCTCCGCGAGGTCATCAGCTACGCGATCATTTTCCACTGGAACCGCCTCGGCTTCACCGCGCGAACGCAAGCCATCCTCGCCCACGCGGCGCGCACCGCGATCCTGGACGCCCACACCGTCAAGACCGCCGACACCGACGCACCGGCATCGTCGGTGACCGGCTAGCGACCATGCGCCCCGAACACCGACCTCTGGCAACCACGACGCGACGGCTCGCCGCCGGGGAAACCTCGGTGACACGGTGCACCGCTCCGCCGTCATGGACGTCGCGGATACCGGTCACACCCCCAGCCAGAGCGGGACACCCGGGCCGTCGCGCCACTGTCGCTCCGGTACAGCGGCGCCCGGGTGCCACAGCCGCGCACGCCGTTACAGTGTCAACGGGTTCGTTCGAGTCGGGGTGAACGAGCCCACCCGTGGGGAAGGCCAGTCATGGCGCACATCAACAGCACCCACCCGATGTGTCCCTCGCTGGACACCACCCGCCCTGGGGTAGCCCGGGTGCGCGATGCCGCGCTGGGCGGCAAGGACAACTACTCCATCGACCGGGACCTGGTGGCCGAGCTCGAACACGCGACACCCGGCTTCAAAGACCTGGTCCGCGCCGAACGCGCGTGGCACGTCCGCGCCGTGCGGTACCTCGCCGGCATCGGGATGGACCAGTTCCTCGACTGCGGCGTCGGGCTGCCGACCCTGTTCGACAACACCCACGAGGTCGCCCAGCGCCACAACTCCGACGCTCGGGTCGCCTACGCCGACGCCGATTGCATCGTCGTGGCCCACGGTCGCGCCCTGCTGCAAGACGGCGAGTGCAGCCTCGTCCTTCAGGCCGACTACACCTATCCTGAAGAACTCCTGCCCGCCGCCGGTGCGTTCCTGGATTTCACCCGCCCGATCGGGCTGCTGCTCACCGACACCCTGCACCACGTCGAGGACGACGCCCATCCCGACAAGCTCATGGCGACCTACCGTGACGCGCTCGCACCCGGTTCCGCCGTCGTCGTGAGCCACTGGTGGGATCCCGGCACCGGCCCTGAGCACGACGCCGCGTGCGCGTTGGAGGCCACCTGGCAGGTCCGCTGTCCCAATACTGGCCGTTACCGCACCCGCGCCGAGATCGAGGCCCTGCTCGACGGACTGGAACTCGTGCCGCCCGGCCTCGTGGCGTTCGACGACTGGTGGCCCGACGGCCCCAGCATGACCGCACCGACGCCAACCAGGCGTCTCGGACTCGCCGCCGTCGGAATCAAACCCTGAGCAACCTCGCCCAGGGACCTCACACGACCTCGCCAGCCGAGGCCACCTCGCTGAACTTAACAGGAAAGGTGGCTTGACCTGCGGAAACTTGTGGGCCGCCAGGGGCTCGAACCCTGGACCCAAGGATTAAAAGTCCTTTGCTCTACCAACTGAGCTAGCGGCCCGCGAGTAAGTTTAGCGGGAGGCCGTCGGGCGCTGCGCGGCCTGGGTGCCCTGTTGACCGGGGGACCGTGGTAATTGCGGGCTTGGTGGTTCCCGGCTGGCCGTGCCTGTCGGTTGTCGAAGTGGGTCGCCCCCGGATCCGGTCGCTGGGCCTGTCGGCGCGGTTATTCCTGCGTGGGGGCGCCCTGGTGGCATTCGGCGCAGGGTTGGGCGTCGTCGGGGATCGTGGCGTCGATGAGGCCGATTCGCGCGCATCGAGTGAAGGCGGCCGTGTGGTCGCCGTATCGGGTCGCTATCGGGGTGTCGCTGATCCTGTGCACGGTCTGCGGGGTGGTGAAGCCGATGCATCGCTCGCCAGCCGTCGCTGTCGCGGGCGGTTCGGGGGCAACCGGCGTGAAGAGGGCATCGAGGTCGAACGATGGCCACTGCGGTTCGGGTTCCGGCTTCTCGTGCTGACCACTGGGGCGTGGTCGCAGAAGGTGGACGGCGGCCAGGGCTGGTCGGTGCTCCGTGGGCAGGGTGGCCGTCGAGCCCGCGGTTGAGGCGGCTGGGTGCGCGGTTCGCTTGGGGCGGCCGGGCGGCCGGATCTGGACGCCAGCGGCGACCAGATGGGCGCGGACGGTCTTGACGGACATGCGGTAGCGGCGAGCGAGGGACCGCAGGGACGCGCCGGCCTCGTACCGGCTGGCCATGCCCGGTGGGGCCGGGCGGCGAGTCCTCGCAGCGGCAACAGCGCTGCCGGTACGGCTGCCCATTACTGGTCTTGGACGTCGGCGTCGGGGATGCGTGCGGCGACGCAGTGCAGGAACGGGCCGTCGTGGTGGTCGGCCGGGATCGTGTCGAGGCCGGACAGCCAGCGGCTGAGCGTGCGGCGGGATCGGGGCGTGAGTGGTTGTTCGATGCTGCGATAGAGGTTCAGCGCGGCCGACAGGCGGAGATGGTCTTCGGGCTTGTCCGGGGGCGTGAGGTGGGAGAGCGCGAGGTAGCTGCCGGGGGCGAGGGCGTCGCGGTAGCGGGCGAGGATGTCGGCGGGGTGGTGTTCGTCCGGGACGTGGTGCAGGACGGCGGTGGCCAGCAGGAGCACGGGTTGGGTCAGGTCGAGGGTGCTCCGCACCGCTGTGCTGGCCAGGATCGCGTCGGGGTCGCGCAGGTCGGCGGTGAGGATCTCGCTCGCCGGGTTGGAATGCTGTTGCCGGGCGATCGTGCAGGCGGCGGTCACGATGGGGTCGTAGTCGACATGAACCGCGCGGATTCCGGGATGGGCAAGCGTGGCCTGGTGCCGCCAGGTGGGCCCGGTGGGCATGCCGCAACCGAGGACGAGTACCTGCCGGACCCCGTGGTCGAGCGCGTGATGCAGTACGTCGGTGGCGAAGGCGAGGTTATGGCGGGCGATGTCGCCGACGGGTAGCAGGAGTGCGACTTGTTCGCCGAAATACCGGTCGACGCCGGTGTTGTGGCTGTTTCCGGCGGCCCAGTCCGCGATCCGGGCCGTGTTGGGTTGTTCGAGCCGGGAGAAGTCCGGTGTCGGCCATCGTGGGGCGTCGTTCGCGGTCGCGCTTGTCGTGTGGTTCATCGGCGTTGGTCGTCCCCGACTTCAGGTCTGATCCGGCTGAGTCCCGGGGTGCCGCGCTGTGCTGGGCACGGGCGCGACAGCCCGGGCTTCGTGTTAGGTGGCGTTGCCGGTGCGGGCGACGTGGTAAATCCAGTCCCGGAAGTCCGGTGAGCTGGTGTACACGTCGGGCGCGGTGCCGCAGAATTCGGTGGCGGCGCGGCTGGCGCCGCCGACGAGCTGCTGCACGCCGTTGACGGTGGCCAGGGCGGGCCCGCCGGAGTCTCCGTAGCAGCTGCCGTCCGTGCCCGAGGGGTTGTCGGTGCACAGCTCGCCGACGGACATGGCCGCGTCCGCGCAGCGGGAGGGCGCGGTGACGCGGGTGTCGAGCTGTTGCAGGTGCAGCGGCAGGTCGGTGCTGGTGCTGTCGGGCTCGGTCACGCCCCAGCCGTAGAGGCTGATCTTGCTGTCCCGACGGGCGGTGTCGCGCGCCAGCTGGACGGTCGGCTGCTGGAGCAGGTGGTCGAGCTTGAGCATGGCGATGTCCGAGACCTTGTTCTTGGGCGCGCCTTGGGCCCAGTTCCAGCCGGGGTGGACCACGATCTTGGTCACCGTCGCGGTTTCCCCGCCGGAGAGCCGATCGAGACTGCCGACCCGGACGTGAAACGCCTTGTCCGCGGTCGGGATCGGCGCCGCGTCGGCTGCGAATCGCCGGGCCGTGGACCCGTTGGCCGCACCTGTTGGCGGGTCGGTGACGCAGTGTGCGGCGGTGACCACCCAGCCTCGGAACACCAAGGCCGCGCCGCAGGTGTGGTAGTCGATGTACTTGGCGCCGTGCGCGGGCGCGTCGTACTGCAGCGAGGTGATACCGGCAGGAGCGCTCGTGGCCGGGTGCCCGCCGACGATCATCGGTTCGACCGGAGGCGGGGTGTCGGCGACCGCTGTGGTCACCGGGGCGGTCAGCGCGGCGGCGATGCTCACCGTGACGGCTGCTGTGAACGACATGATCTTTCTGTTCACGAAGGTTGTCTTCCCATCTGAAAGAAAAGCGACAATTTGTCCACAATGGATTCGTTGCGGTCCGGGCAGATCGGTGGCCCGCGGCCTGGATGGCTGAACGGCATCGGCGGCTGACCCCGGCTATTCGACGACGTCTTCGCGTTCGGTCACGGCGTGCAGGGCGGGTTTGTCGTGTCCCGGCGCGCCGGTTCGGCAGGGCTCGCTGGGATTGTCGTTGCTGCCGCACGAGCCGAAGATCAGGCAACGGGAGATCTCGTTGGGGTGGAGCGTGCGCGCATGGTGTTCCAGTCGGACGAGCACGGCGGGAAAGACACCGGTGTGCAGGCCGATGCTGAGCGGTGTGCTGCGGTGACGAGCGCAGCCGATGATGGTGCCGCACGAGGTGAAGCGGGCGATCCAGTGCTCACCGTCGCGGTAGAGGTCGCATTCGAGTTCGTTCAAGCCGACATCGGCCGCGGGGTACCGGCGGTTGTCGTCGTCGAGCGCGTCACCGAAACTCGCGGGGTAGTAGAAGTTGGCGACGATGTCTGAGTCGCGATCGAGAATTGTCCAGCCGCGATAGGTAAACCAGGCGATCAGCGGGTCGACGGTTCCGTCGTCGGCGGGCGGGCGCCCGTGGCGGCCGGTCCCGACGAACGGGTCGAGTACGTCCCGGACACGGGTCAGCAGGGTGCCGAATAGGTGGAGCATTCCGGTGGTGGCCTTCCTTGGGGTGTCAGTGGGCGGTGTTGTGCGTGGCCCGCAAAGGGGCGATGGCCTTCGCGACTTCGGGCAGAGCGTCTGCGCTGTCGGCCGTACGGCAGCGGACGCGGTTCGTCGGGGAATGAAGCCGCGAGCCTCGACCGTCGTGGTGGCGCGGTTAGTGCGGTTCGGGCGGACGTGTCCTGGCTTCAGTGGTGTCGGCGTCGTTCGGTGGCGTGGGGCGCGAAGCGTGTCGTAGGTAGGGCCGGGGCCCGGTTCGTGGCCGTGCGGGTGGTGTGCGGACTGGGGGAAGCCGCAGCGTCGGCTGCTCGCGTTCCGGACGGGTAGCCCGGAGGTCGCGGTCGTGTACCGGCCAGGCCGGGGGTGGTGGCTGTTTCTGCTCGGCTTCGACGCGGGCGGCTATTGCCGCGACCGAGTCCGGGCGCTCGTTCCAGCGCCGTCGCCGACGGCGAGCGCGGGCTCGCACGGCGAGCACGGCGCCAGCCACCAGCAGCGCGGCCGAAAGGCCGACGAGGAGGATCGGGCTCATCGTCAGACCGGTCGTTGTGGATCATGGCGCGCCCGTCCGGCTGACGTCGGCGCGGCGTTCGGGAACACGTCCGACCGCGGCGAGGGTGTAGGGCGCGCGGGGGTGGCGGGTCTCCTCCGGCTCGGGCCAGCGCCGGGTCGTGGTGATGCCCGGGTCGAGCAGATCGAGATCAGTAAACAGCCGGGCGAACTCATCGACGCTGCAAGGCTGCGGGTGCGGCGGCACACAGCGTTGGTGTGCTCGGCACCAGCGGGCCGTGACCGCCCGCAAGGCCACGAGATCGCCGGGGTTCGCGGGCGCGAGCAACGGCTCGTCCGTCAGGTGCGTGATCGCGACAAGACTGCCCGGATGCAGACGTTGTGCTAGGCGTCGCGGCACGGAGCGGCCGTCGATTCCGGGTTCGGCGAAGTGCAAGAGGTCGACTGCCAGTACGCACACGCGTTGGGTGAGATCGAGCAATCCCTTCGTGGACAGGTGGGTGAGCATCGTGCCGACAGCGAAGAGGTTTCCCCGCACCATGTTCGATCGGTGCCGAGCGCGGGGGTCGTCCTCGAAGTCGCCCCGACCGTGGGCAAGGACGAGCGGGTCGTGGTCGACGAGCACGATCGTGGGATCCTGCTCAGCGTCCGCGCCGATCACCGCCGCGTGTGCCGCGCTGGTGTGCACGTGTCCTGACCCCAGTTCCACGAACTGGGTGATGCCTTCGTCCAGCGCGTACTCGATCACCCGGGACGTAAAGGCGCGCCGCATCCGCAGCGCCGTTTTCGCGTACGGGGCGATGCGTTTCATTTCCTCGGCGACTTTGTGATCGAGCAGCCATGCCCGGTCGCCGTTGGCGACGATCGCGTTCTCCACCCGCGAGATATGCGGATAACACAGGCATAAGCGCGGCAGTTCGCCCCAGTGGCGCTGTTGGCGAATCCGGTTGTGTGGCCAGGTAAAGGTCGCCCCGCATCCGCCGTGCGGATGAGAACACAACCCATTCCAGTAGCGCCCGCGTTCCTCGGGCATCGGCGAGATCGTCACGCTCATGCAGGTGCTCCTGCCAGTTTCGCGAGGTGTTCGGCGGCGCCGGCGAGATCGGGTACCACGGCGACACGCGGGTCGCGGTGAACGTCGTCCGGGATGTCGACGTCGCGGGTGTTGACGAGCACGGCGGCCCGGCACCCGGCGGCGAGCGCTCCCCGGATGTCTTCGGGCACGCGGTCCCCGAGGTGCACGATGTCGCTGACCGGCACCTGGTGCTCGGTGGCGATCGTGGTCCAGGACCGGGGCTGGGGTTTGCGTGCACGCAGCTGGTAGCTGGTGTACACCCCGGCGAGGTGCTGCCCGCACTGGTCAAGAAGGTCGCCCATCCTGGCGGGCCCGGCGATGCAGGAGACGTTCGACAGCGCCACCACCGGTGCCAGGGCCGCGAGGCGTTCCAGGGCGGCCAGCGTGCCGGGGTAGGCGGTGAACCCGCCGGTCGGCCAGATCTGCGGCCAGTCGGAGGTGTTGATGAGCAACCGCTCGCGCACCAGTTCGGCGACCTCGTCGGTGAGTTCGGGCACGACGTGCAGGATGTTGCGGTCGATCTCGGCCGCGTTGTCCGGCGCCAGCGCGATGTCCCGCAGCACGTCCGCCGTGCCGGGCCGATCGAACGAGCCGAGGGTGTCGCCCACGTCGGTGGTGATCAGCACGCGGTACCTCGCACTCGACGGCGCGCGGGAACGGCGAGGTGGGCCATCACCGCCGCCGCGATGACACCCAGAAGTTTGTGGAGCCCTTGGTCGAGGTCGGAGAGCGCCGTGCCCGGCCCGGACGTGTCCGGTTCGGTATCGGGCTTGCGCATCACGGTGGCGACCGCGATGAAGGTGTCCTTGTGGTTGACCCGCTTCGCCAGCCACAACAGGAAACGACGACGGTCGATGATCCAGTGCGTCCCGAAGTTGATCACCGCACCGGCCAGCTGGGCACGCCACGGCAGACGCAGGCCGAGGATGCGCGCGACGGCCTCGGTGACGATCAGTTGCCCGGCGGCGTAGGTCAACACGTGAGCTGTGGCCGCGCGGCGCCCGACGACGCAGGCCGGCACCGGGGTCTCATTCTCACGCGAGACCTCGGCTGCGGATTTGCCGTCGCTGGGGTATACCAGCTCGTCGCCGTGTAGTCCTTTGAGGACAGCGTCTTTCGGACGCTGGAGCCAGCGGTCAGCCCATAGATGCGACCCGTGGAACGCGCTGGCGAGTGCCCCGAACAACGCGATTCGTTCCACAGCGCGGTCTGGGAAGTTGGCCGTGGTCATTCGCCGTGCTCTTCGGTGCTGCGGCCGTCGTCGGAGCGCTTGTAGAACAGCTCGAGGTAGACGTCCGCGTCGGATTCGCGATCGGCGCGGCGGGGCTGGTCGAGGTCGATGCCCCAGACCTGGACTTCGGCCTGTGCTGGGTCGGCCAGCCACTCGGCTGCGGCGGCGAACACCTCGGCGCAGTCTCGGCCGCTGACCGTCGTGCAGTCCACGGCGTCGTCCGGTGCGAATTGTCGGCGTGGCATACGAACCTTTCTCTTCGAGATACTTCGCGGGAACGTGACCGGCGAGCGTTGACTGTGCTCAGCCGGTGCCGGGAAGCGACGAGGCGATGTGCTCACCGCCGAAGTCCTCAGCGGTCTGGTCGGCCACGACCGGTGTTCCGGTGGCCAGCAAGAACTGGCGTGCCGCCGCGACCACTGAATAACGGGCGGGCGCGGTGTAGCCACCGGCGCTGGCGCCGAAGCGCAGCCACGGCCCGAGCCGCGCCAGGTACGTCAGCCACAACCGTTCGGCGATCGCGGGAATATCGGCTCGCAGCGCCCGGGCGGCATGCCAGGAGTTCAGCAGCGGCTCGGGCCAGCCCGCGGCAACGCCCGGTCGCGAAGCCACTACCTGGGCCGCCCGCGAGCACTGCGTCAGCATCTCCGGCGGCGGAAGGTGTCCCTGGACCAACCCGAGATCGGCCACCCACGGCACTACCGGCGCCGGGTCGCGCTCCGAGGGGCCGACCGACGCCATCCGCAACGCGATCGGCAGCAGTGCGGACGCTTCGCCACGATCCACCGGATCCCGGTTCATCGACCGGGCGAACGCCTCGGAGTGCGGAATGCGTGGCAAGGTCTGCCCGACATCCAGACCGGCCTCGCGAACGGCTGCCAACAGGCCCAGGCCGTGCCCGTGCTCCCAGCCCATGCGCATCAAACCCCAGGACGGTGAGAGCGCGTGGGGTACGGCGTCGCCGGAGAGCACCAGCGTGCGGACCTGCGGGTCCACCAGCGTCAAGCCCAGCGCTGGCGCGCATAAGGGCCGCAGCACGTGAATGGCGAGCAATCGCTGCCACCACGGCGCGGCCAACGGGGTGCACACCGCTCCCGGTCGGTCCTGCTCGCGCAGTCGGCGCAACGCCGACGCGAGCCGTGACTCCGCAGCTGGCGCTTCAAGATCCGCAGGCACGTCTGGATCTGCCAGCACCACCTCCTCTGCGCCGACCTGCGCGGCGTGGCGCAGGCCGCGCCCCACCGCCGCGCCCCAGCTCGCGCCCGGCAAGGTCAGCACCACGTGCGTCGCGCGCAAACCGCTGGAGGCGAACCTCATTTGGGTCGACGGGTCCTTCCGGTCGCTGGTATCAACCAGCACCGTGCACACCGGCCGACCGCGCGCTCCGGCTAGCACCGCATCCTCGACGTGGCGCGCGACCATGCCGATGGTCGCCGTGTGTGCGTGAGCAGGGAGCACGATCACCGCCGGCATCGACCTGCCCTCGTCCGAGTCGGTGCGGGGTGGGGCGGCGAAACCACGAGCAGGAGGGGGAATCGTCGAATTGCTCTGTGGTTCCGCCGCCCCAGTCCTCGCAGCAACGCCCGGAACCCCTGGGGGAAGGGCCTTAGCGGGCTGCGGCGAGGACATCGGGGGCACGGTCTTACTCGCCACCATCGGCGTGCACTCCCAGCTGGCGACGACTTGAGTGAGTGCCCCGTGGGGGCTTCCTGCCGACGTCCGGAGTTGTGGCGTCGGCGCGGATGCCCAAGCGGCGTTCGGCCTCCTCCGCGATCACGCGCAGCGGTCGATCCCGCTCGCGCAGCACTACCGGTGCCAGGTGTGGCGTCATGAGCAGTCGCGCCTTGTCCGCAGTGCCAGGTGTGGTTTTCACTGGCGATGAAAGGAAAAGATCTCGATGTGTCACCAATGGTCGCATCTGCCGCGCCTCACTGCTGTGCATTTTGACAGCTAGACGATCGTCGGTCATGGAATTCATCCCCCAAAAGAATGGCCGGTAAGCTACGGCGGATTCAATGACGAAACGGCGCGCCGGGTGTCCACAATTGCGGGGCGCTCGCGATTACTAAGCGGGGTGTCGCACGCGCATCGGCAGCTGGCAAGTCCAGCAAATCCGCGACGCACGAGAACAAGTCGCCGTCGCGCTCCCACGTCACTCCGCCACCTGCGCGCGGATTTCCAACTATCCGCCGTGCCAAGCAATCCTCCGGGCTGCGCATGCGAATCGTGTCCACCACATCGGAGTCCGGGTGCGCATACGATCCAGCAAGCTCAACCAGCTCACCGGCGTGATCGGTCACCGACATGAAATGCCACCCGCGCCTTGTCAACTCACCCAGTGACTGCTCAACTTGCGCCGCCTCGGCGTAAGAATCAGGTGTTGGCACGCCCACCATCTCCCAATGAGCTGCGGCGCGAAAATGCCCGCCCCCCGCCCATGTCGCGACAATTCGCCCGCAGTGAGCGAAAACGACCCACGAAACATTCGAGACGAGGCGACCGACGGGCATGACTGCCCGCCGATGCCCGCGAATCTCGGCATTCGCGAAAACGAATCGTCATAGTCACCCCTTTCGCGCGTCGTTGCTGAGCGTGAGACGGGCGAGACTATGAGCGAACGCAGCGGGCGAAGTGCCACCAAAGTGCCACAATCGATCATCAGAGCATTGTTCGGCCAGAAGCCGATCCCTGCCTACCCGTCCCTCCTGCGTAGGTCCAGTGTCCAAGCGCCAGAAGCACGGTACTGCGGTTACCGGCGGGTAACCCGAACTGTCAGTTCGGGTGCCTTGAGCGACGTGCTTGGTGTCAGAACGGAAGGCCAATTTGGCCGGCGAGGCGGGAGGCTTCGGCCGATACCGATCGTTGGCCGCGCTCGATCGTCGTGCGCAGCAACTTGTGCGCCGTTGGCCGGAACTGCATGTCTTCCGCAGCTTCCGACGCGGCCGTTTCCAGCAGTCGGAGGCTTCGGGCGTAGTCCCGGCGTTGCTGGTAGCCCTTGGCCTGGTCGAGCAGGAACGCGACCCGCCGTTCGATCGAGGGTGAGTGTTGGGGTTCGATGCGTTCCGCGAGACGCAGCCCTTCGGCAGCCTCGCCTGACTCGAGTTCGATGCTGACGGCGTACATGGCCACGTTCGTCGGGCCGAAGGCCGTCCAGCAGGTGTTGCGCTCGCCTGTCTTCTCGGCGAGCGGGCTGGCCAGCCGGAGCCGGTCGCGAGCGCCCCAGGCGTCTCCGTTGCGCACAGCGGCGATAGCCGCGATGAGTAGCAGAGCCCCGGACACGGCCAAGGCATCGAGGTTACCGTTCGCGCGGAACGGGCGGAGCTCGTCGACGGCATGCATGGCGACTGCTTCGGCTCCCTCGGTTTGCCCGTCGGCCAACAAGACCTGGGTCAGGTTCCAGCGAACCCCGGCCAAGCGGACCGGGTCGTCGGCCTCTTCCGCAGCCCGGACTGCGCGATCGGCGACCAGCAATGACAGGTCACCGCGGCCAACTCGCTTGGTGACGGTGCGGACCAAGCAGTAGAGATCCGCTGCCGACCTGTGCGCGGCGCGGCTTCCCGCCGCGTCGGCGCCGCGAAGAGCTGCTTCTGTCTCGCCGATGAGGGTGGGCAGTTGGGCGGTCAGCGCGGTGTAGCGGTGCGGCGATGTTTGCCAGGTTCTCCACGCGTCGAGTACCGCACGGCGCACTTCGTCATTCCCGCGGAAACCCGGTACGGGTGTTGCCGGGCTTACAAGGGCGCGATAGAGGGCGTCCGCAGCGGCGCTGTCAGTGTGCTGCCGAGGTGGCGGCGGCACCACGCCGAGCAGCTCGCCGAGATCGACGTGGAGGACGGTTGCCAGCTCGGCCAGCACGGCGAGCGTTGGGACTTTCTGGCCACGCTCGATTTGGTAGAGGTAGTCCGGTGTGATGCCAGCCAGCCCGGCGACGACCGCCTTGGTTCGGCGAGCAGTGGTCCGGTAGAACCGGATCCGCTCGCCCACCACATGCGCCAGATGATCGCTCATTGCGAAGTTCCCGACCGCCCTCCAGGGTCGCGACCAGGGTAAACGATACTGTCCCGGGCTCGGCCGGTTGGTGGTGAAAGACTTTCTGCATGAGCGCGCCTGAACCGCCCCGAACGCTGGTGCTGTGGGATGTCGACCACACGCTAATCGAGACCCGCGGTGTGGGACGTGCGGTGTACGACCGTGCATTCCGCGTTGCGACGGGCAAACCGCTGGCCAGGCTCGCGGCGATCGCGGGCCGGACCGAGCTCGGCATCATGACCGAGTCCCTGCGCATCAACGGTGTTGACCCCACCAGCGAAGCCGTTGAGCGGCTCACGGCAGCCCTTGTGGCGGGCTACAACGAGATGGCCGACGAACTCGCCACGACCGGTCGAGCGCTGCCTGGTGCTCGGCAGACGCTCGCCGCGCTGGCGACCGATCCCCGCGCCCACCAAGGTGTGCTGACCGGCAATCTCCGGGAGGTTGCCCGGATCAAACTCGAGGTCTTCGGGCTGGCGCGATACCTCGACCTGGAAACCAGTGCTTTCGGTGACGATGACGCCAGCCGCCCACGTCTCGTGCAGATCGCCCAACGCCGCGCCTTCGAACGCCTCGGTGTGCCGTTCGACAACAGCCGCACCGTGCTGATCGGCGACACGCCCCACGACATCCAGGCAGCGCTGACCGCCGGTGTACGCGCGATCGCGGTAGCGACCGGCAAGAGCACCGAAGACGAACTACGCGCGGCCGGCGCGGTCGAGGTCGTTCCGGCACTGACCCCAGACATGATCGAGCGGCTGGTGGCCTGAACACGCCCGGCGCAACGCCGCCGACACGCCTTGCGGAACACCCGGTCGAAGGATCGCGGCCCCTCAGCGATGCTGGAAGAACCCGGACTCGACCGCGCCCACGAAGGCGTTCCACTCGTCATTGTCGAACACGAGTACCGCACCGTCCGGGTTCTGGCTGTCGCGCATGCCGACCGCGTTGCTGGTGAAGGAAAGTTCGACGCATTGGTTGCCGTTGGGATTACTCAGGGGCGACTTGACCCACTCGCGGAAGTCCGTGTCGAGGTGCGCCTTGTTGCCGTTCTGGATATCCATGGCTGGGGAGATGCCTTCCGGTGGTCTTGCGCGGCTACAAGCTGGCAGCGAAGTCGAGCAGGAAGCGCCGCGCCCGCTCCTGCCCGATGGCCGCGGCTTTCTGCTGGTCGAACAGGTCGAGGTAGCGGGCGGTCTTCTTAGCTCCTTCGACGTACTCGCCGCCGTCATGCTTCTCAAGGTAGACGATGCTGACCTGCGGATCCGCCTCATATTGGAACACGGTGTAGTCGTGACTCTGCCCCATGTAGTAACCGATGTCGAACGGGACGATCTGCAGCTCGACGTTGGGCCGGTCGATCACCTCGACCAGGTGCGTGATCTGGGGTTTCATCGCCTCGGGGCCGATGGGTGTCCGCCGTAGCGCCGCCTCGTCGATGATGAACCAGAACTTCTGGCTGGTGTTGTCGAGCACCCGCTGCCGCCCGAGCCGGTTCGCGGTGTCGCGATCGATGTCGTCCTGGGTGGGCGAGGGGCGCCACGCGCGGAACTGCGCGCGCATGTACTCCTCGGTCTGAAGGAGGCCGGGGATCACCATGGCCTGATGTGACAAGAGTTCGTTGCAGCTGGGTTCCATGTCCACCAGCAGCCGCATCTGCTGCTTGAACCGGGTACTGAACGCGCCGCGCTTGGTGCGCCGGTTGCTCTCCGCCTGCAACGCCCGCGCATAGGCCGTGTCGTTGTCATCGGCGCCGTAGAGGTCGAGCAGCGCGTCGAGCTCCATCGCCTTGATGCCGCTGCCGCCCTCGATGTGGGCGATCTTGGACTGCCCGCAGCGCAATCGTTGCGCGGCCTGCTCTTGGGTGACCTCTGCTCGGAGACGCTGCCGTTCCAGTTCGGCGCCGAGCACGATCTTCATGACCGCGGGCGGCAGCTGCTGATGCTGAGTCACGCCATCTCCTTACCGGATCACACTCGCGGCCACCGAGGATGCCCGCCACGTCACCCAATTGGCGGACTATCTAACTTTCATATTCAAATTATAGTCGATGGGTGTCCCGGCAAACACCCAGGACAGAGGGAGCTTCCAGTGGCGACTATTAAAGTTAGCATCGCCGCCGAGGTGGCTATGTCCACCCCCGCACAGTTGAGCCTTGCTGACACTTCAGTGGGGCCGCCGATCGCCGGGATGGTCGTAGGGGCGCTCCTTCTCGTGGGCTGCGTGGCTGGAGCCGGTGCCGGGTGGTGGTATGCCGCCGAGCGGCGGCGCGTGCGCCGCTGCCGAGCGGAGCAACCACCGCTCCCGAACCCCGAGGCGCCGACGCCGACCGGGCTCCATCCTCCCGCCTCCCGGGATGTCGAGACCGTCGCCCAGCCACGCAGCCCCTTCCACCTCCGCACCCGCCGGAAACACGCCGTATGACGACACAAGCCGAGCAACCCCGAAAGGAGGCGCCATGAAACGACGAACGCGCGCAGTACCCCTGCTCACCCTGCTTGCGAGGTTGGGATGGCAGCGGGACCGGCAGGCATGGACGGTGCCGTGCCGGGACGAGCACGGCCGCCGCCGGCATGTCCGGGTGTCGGTCGACGAACGCGGCCCCCAGATCACGTTCGACCAGCCCGGCGCTGCGGTGTTCGATCCGCTGGCCAGCGGACGGCTGCGCGCGGCGCTGCGTGAGGCGATCGAAGTCCACGCGCGGCTTAGCGAGCCAGGCCGGGAGCGGGTGCCCGCACCTCGAAGTCATCCCGGAGCTGCGCCCACGCCGCATCGCGAGGTTCCAGATGGGCGGCACTCGGCGATGACTGCAGGTCGGGTTCGGGTCGTTCTCGGTGAAGACGATGAGGGCGAGCCCAGCGGTCGTCACGCGCTCACGTCGACACCCGTGGCCATATCCGAGGCTGCGTGATGGTCGGAGCCCGTGAAGTACTGGATCGGCGGCCTCACCGGGGATCGTCGCATGGCGCAGGGGGCCGTGCGGTGACCGTAGGGCAGGCCGTCGATGTCGTCGACGTACCGGTAGAGCTGGCGCGGCCCGTGGTGGCCGAACTGACGGCGGGCTGCCTTCGGGGCCCGGTCCTGCGGCGCGGGCCCGGACGGTGGGCAGTACTGACCGCACCGCATCGGCGGGGCGATTTCGCGTTGCCGGAATCGTTAGTGCGAGCCAACGTGCGGCTGCTGCCGGAAGGTTTCACAGCTCTCACTGCCGACGAAGATCTGCGGAGGAGCAAGGAAAGGACCAGGAGACGGCGACTGGGTGGTGCCACCCAGGCAGAACCAACTTCTGCCACCATGCAGCGCGGTCGTCGCGTTGCTGGCACGGGTCGCGCGGGGAAAGGCGCCCTCGTGAGCCGGCACGCCCTCGACGAAGCTCGCGTGCCCGAGCTTCTGCCCAACCTGGGCCCGTCAACCGAGTTCGGCGCCGAGCCCGCTCACTCACCGCCAGACGATGAGGTGTGCGAACGCGCCGTGTTGTTCGAGCAGGTGCTCGAAAGTCTCTATCGGTGGGACACCGACGGGCCACGCCGCACGCAGGCGGAGTTCCATGACTGGTTCACCCCCATGGTGGCGAGCGGTGGACCTTCGCCCGCGGACGAGGCGTCCGCCCCAGCGTCGGAGGCGGGTGATGCTCGGTGTTGAGCACGCATCCGTATCCAGCGGGCGAACTGACGGAGATGCGTTGCGCCGCGACCGACTACGCCGCGCACGGCTGGCTCATCTGCCCTGGTGCCCGGGTTCCGCACCCCAGGCCGGACACCTCCGACGGCCGACCTTCACCCGAGGAAGCCGACCTGGTGTGCCGGGGCGAGCCCCTCTCTAAGGACGAGGCGTTCGACGCGTGGACGGATCGGCCGTGGCCCATTCTCCTGCGCCCGGGCGCAGTGGGAGCGATCGATCTCGGTCCTGGCGATGGCCGGACCGAAGCGATCCTGCGGGACGCTGGGTGTCTCGGGCCGATCTTGGTTGGGCCGGGCCCGCGCTGGCACCTGATCGTCGAACACGCCCCCGACCAAGGGACTCGAGCGATTCAGCCTCCGCGATCGGTGCGAGAGGGATGCCTGCTGCTGCCGCCGAGCCGGGTGCCGTCGTGGATCTCGCGCTGGCGAATCAGCCCGGAGGAGACCGGCTGGTCCTTGCCCGACCACAGCAGCGCGCGGGCCGCGCTGAACGCCGGAACACGAAGGGACTGATGGGCATGTCTGTTGCATGCAGTGCACCCCCGGCATCGGCCGGGGACACCGCAGCGCGGTGGTGCGAGTACTACTGGGCCACGTGCGGGCTTCCTGCCCAGCTCTTGGACGGCAACCGAATCGCCCTGCGCCTCGGTGGGCTGCTCGGCGCAGTCACGATGCCCGCCACGCTGGGCCGGAAGGTCGCGCCCAGCCTGCATGTGCGGGCCATGCCCGCCCCGGCGCTGGTGCACCCCGGTGGAGAACGGTGGACGTTCCTGAGCGGCCCGGGCAGCGCGACGCTGGAGCACATGGCCGCGCTGGTGCCGATGGGCGTCAGCGTGGTCGGGGACGACGCCCTGGTGGTACTGCCGTCGCCGGAGACCGAAGCGCTGGATCTGTGGCGCTGGGTCGATTGGCCCACCCGGGCCGATCTGCCCGCGCAGGCCGCGCTGCTGGCCACCACCCGCGCACTGGCCGCTCCGGTGCCGACCGCTCGATCGGAGACGCCATGACGCCCGCAACCTCGTTCGATGCCGCCGAACCGACAACCGGGATGAGCTGCCGTATGGATGGCGCCGGGGTCGACGTCGCGTCCTGGTGGGCGCTGCGCCGGGCCGCGCGCGGAGCGCTGCGTCGCCACGACGGCGAGTTGTTCACCGACGGGGGCCGGGCGGTGCCGGAGTGGATCGCGCAGGCATGTGCCGAACTGCTCGCGTCCGGCCATCTCGCCGCCGATGCCGATCGGCCGCTCACGCTGACCGCGTCCGGATCGGCGGCGCTGGCAGGCGGACAGCCGTGAACAGGGCGAGCGTCGATCCGGAGCTGGCCGCGCTGCGTGGCGAGCTGATCGAGCGTGCAGCCGCCGATCAGCGCGCCCGCGCCGAGCTCGACCCAGCGGCTCCCACACCGGAGCAGTGGGAGACCGTTCACCTCGTCGACGAGGACAACGTGCGCTGGTTCGCGCCCATCGTGGCGGTGCACGGCTGGCCCGGCCGCCGCACCGTCGGTGTCGACGGCGCGCACGCCGCCTGGGTGCTCGCCCAGCACGCGCCCGCGCCGTACCGGGCCTGCTGGCTGCCGAAGCTGCGCGCCGCGGTCGCCAATCGCGACGCCGCACCCCGCGACCTGGCGTTTCTCTCCGATCGGGTCGCGACCGACCAGCAGCGTGCGCAGCGCTACGGCACCCAGTGGCTGCGGCTCGGCACCGAGGCGGCCGGCCGGCTCTACCCGCTGCACCGTCCGGCCGAGGTCAACCTCGCGCGCGCCGATGTCGGGCTCGCCCCGATCCCCGACGCCGAGATCGCGACCGCCTACCTCAGCTACGACGAGGTCGCCGCCGCAACCAGTGGAGGTTCTCGATGACCACCGTGCAATGGGGCGTCAGCCCATACCATCCCGGACGCGCGCACACCGCCCTGCCCGACACCGACGTCTCCGTGTGCACCCGGCACCTGCACGACGGCCAGCTCGTGCTCGGCTCCTTGAGCCCGCGCCGCCCTGCGAACCTGCGGATCTGCCCGGAATGCGCCGTGGAGACCGTGGCGCTGCTGTTTCCGATCCCGACTCCCTACCCGCGTACTTCCGTCGCGCAAGCGTCATAACACTCAGTAACCCATAAGTAGGACTACTCTGATGCGCTGAGTAGTGTCCCGTGTCACGATTAGCCCGAAAGGTGTAATCGGTTACCCGGTAGTTGCATCCGGCGGGAAGATCAAGGTATCCAGGAAAGATCGGGTGATCTCCCGCCGTCGGGGAGAGGTCTTGCAGTTCGGGACTGGATGAGCTGGGAAATCTCCCGAATGCTGTGAGTGGTGGCTGTCATGCGGGTCTGCAGCGTGACAGCGGCGAGACGCCCCCGGCGAGGGCGTTGGGTAGTGACGGCCTGTCACGGATGGGTCGGTCACTCCGCGTGTCGGCGCGGGACAAACGAATCTCGGCTGTCGCGGTCGTCGCTCCACTGGTGAAGCGGACGTCCGATCCGGTCCCCACAGCCTGCGGCCCCGTCCACGGATGGGACCGGGACGCTTCTACTCCGCCACGGCGGCGGGTCGGGCGTCATCGATCCAGGGGGAGATAGTGACATTGAGGTCCATCAACAGTTTTGCCGAGGCGGTGCATCGGTTGCGCCGTCGGCGGGGGATGACGATCGGGGATATCGCGGCGCGGACCAACTACAGCGCGAGCTACCTGTCGAAGATGCTGCACGGCGCGCGGCCCCTCGCGCCCGCGCTGGTCAGCGAGGTCGACCGCGCGCTACGCGCCGAAGGCGAACTGGAAAAGCTCGCGCGCGAACAGGACGAGGCTCGCCGCCCGCCTGCCCGGCCGATGCAGCTGCCGCCGGCCGCCGCGGACTTCGTCGGCCGCGAGACCTACCTGCACCAGCTCGACGCCGCACTGATCACGCAAACCCGGCCGGGAGCCGCCGTCACCGCCGTCATCGAGGGCGGATTCTGGGTCGGCAAGACCTCGCTGGCGCTGCACTGGGCCGCGCGGGTCCAGGAGCGCTTCAGCGGCGGCTGCCTGTTCGCCGACATGCGCGGGCTAGCTCCAGGCAGCGCCGTGGATCCTGGGGAAATCCTGGATGGCTTCCTGCACGCCCTCGGCGCCGGTATCGACGCGCAGCGGGGCACCATCGACGAACGCGCCGCGCGGTACCGCTCACTGCTGGCCCAGCGGCCCGCCGTGGTCGTACTGGACAACATCGCCAGCTACGACCAGGTACGGCACCTGCTACCCGGCGCGGGCAGCGTGGTGGTGCTGACCAGCCGCGAACACCAGCCCTCGCTGCTGCTGCACAGCGGCGGCCTGCACATCGACCTGCCACCGCTGACGACGGAGGAGGCCCTGACCCTGCTACGCGCGCGGATCGGCGAGGCCCGCGTCGGCGCCGAGCGCGAGGCGGCCGAGGCGATCGTGCGCCGCTGCGGGCGGCTGCCGATGGCCGTGCTCGTCGCCGCCGAGCGCATCCAGCAGCACCCGCACGACTCGCTGCAGGACCTGGCCGACCAGCTCGCGAGCGAGAACCGACGCCTGGACGTGTTCACCTCGTCGGATCCCACGGTGAACATCCACGGCGTCATCGACCTGTCCTACCTCGCGCTCTCGCCGCGCGAGCGGCGGGTGTTCCGGCTGGCCGGCATCATCCCCGCCTCGTTCATCAGCGCCGAGGCGGTCGCCGCCCAGTCCGGTCTCAGCCCCGACGGTGTTCGCGAAACCCTGGATGTCCTGCGCCACGCGCACCTACTCGAAGCGGCGCCGGTCGGCGCCGGGCGCATGCGGATGAACCACCTCCTGCGCGCCTACGCCTACCAGCGTGCCGTGGTCGAAGAGCCCCTCAACGAGCTGGAACGGGCCCACGACCGGCTCCTGCGCTGGTACGTGGCCACCGCGTGGACGGCGAGCAACGCGCTGGCCCCGAACTGGGCGGGCTCCGGGCTCACCCTCGATGTCGAACTCGACACCGCTTTCGGCGTCGCCGCGCCATTCCCAGCTGGCGACTACCACGGCGCGCTGGCCTGGTGCGAGACCGAAGCCGCCACCGCGATCGAACTCGCCCGCCACGCCCGATCCCGCGGTGCGGGAGACGCCGCGTGGATGCTGCCCGCCCTCTTCTTGCCCTACTTCTACCTGACCAAGAACTGGAGCGCCTGGCTCACCGCCAGCACCGAAGGGCTTGCCGCCGCGCACGCCCTGAAGAGCGTCCCTGGCGTCGCTCGCAGCACTCAGAGCGTTGGCTGGGTCCTGCACGAACTCGGACGTACCGAGGAAGCCATCGAGCACCTGCGTCGCGCGATCGAGCTGCAGGCCGAGCTGGGCGACGATCGCGCCCGCGCCTGGAGCGAGTTCGGCCTGGCCGCCGCCTACACCGCCTTCGACCGCCACGACGACGCCAAAGCCGCCTACGAACTGGCCGAGACGCTGTTCGCGCGCGTCGGACTCGACCTCGGCGTCGCCGTCGTCCGCGCCATGCTCTCCGGAACGCACCAGAACCTGGGCAACACCGACGACGCCCGCGCCCTCGCGGAGGACGCGCTCGCCCGAGCCCTCGCGATCGCGCCGAAGCAGCCCGTCGCCAGCCTGGCCCACCACCAGCTCGGCCTGGTCCTGCTCCAGCAGCACCACGCGCGCGCCGCGCTGACCCACTTCGACGCAGCCTTGGCCGTGCGCCGCATCGGCCGCGAACGCTGGGGCGAGGCCGAGACGCTTGTCGCCCGAGCCGAGGCGCTGGCCAAGCTCGGCGACGCCGACGGTGCGCGCGCCTCCTATCGCGCGGCGGGCGCGATTCTCGAATCACTGCAAGACCCGCGCGCGCTCGACATCCAGGCCCAGATCGCCACGATCAACGTCTGCCTGGGCGTCCGCGGCGAGCCCTGCGCCTAAACAAAAGCCGAGGGCGCCACGTTCTCTCGTCTCCGCGACGCCGGGCTCCGGTGTGACACACCCGGAGCCCACTGGAGCTATTCACGTGTATGCCGCTACGCTAAACCGCGCGCACGCCCGGAATAACAGGAAGTATCGAGGCGGACACCCTGCGCCGCCATTTCCTTCGCCAGATGACAATGGTTTTCATCTGGACAAAACGAGCACAAAACGAGCACAAAAAAAGCACAAGATTGTCCTCGGACAATCGAGCTCGACGGGCCCTCGTTGTTCCACTGTGGAGTCATGCGAGCCGAGCCACCTCCCGGAACCATCGGTCCAGTCGGGGGATCGATGGCGTCCCGCGCGGCTTCGCTGGCCGGGGTGACACTCCTCCCCCCAGGTGTCACCCCGGCGCCCGGCATCATGTCCGCGCACCTCATCGCAGGGGAAACATCGGCAGGCCGAAATCTTCCCTTCCGCAGCAGAGCCGTATTTGACTGCCTGAATAGGAATCTGCCCATAGTCGCATTCCGGCATGCGTTGTCTCGTCCGGAAAACCCTGGGGGTCTCTCAATTTCAGCGCCCGTCTCGCGGGCCGGTTCAACGATGGCCCGGACCGTCGGCTCGCTCTGCGGGCCATCGCCTGTAGACGGCCAGCAGCACCCGACTCCGGGAGCCCAGCCGCGCGCGGACCAGGCGGTGCGGGGGCTCGCCAGGAACCCAGCCTTTGCGTCCCCCGCACCTCCACTTCCGCCCTCCAGCCCCCACCGTCTCGGACGGAGCACGCCGATGGTGCACTTCCTCCTCCTTTGCTCCCACACGCGCTGCCTGGACGAGATCGGCGACGCTGAGATCGCCGAACTCGTCGAGAACCCGCAATCCATTCCCCGCTACGTCTGGTGCGACCACTGCGTCACGTGGCAGCCGGTCGCCGAACTCGTCACCGCTTCACCCGCGGCCGACAACGCCAGCGACTCGGGCGAATCGGCCGACACCGAACCCGTCGCCGACGTGAGCGCTGCGGAGGGAAACGCCCACACGGCCCTTCCCTGCCCACGCCTCGAACAGAACGCGGGAACCGCCGACGACGCCGAACCCAGGCCCGGTGCGGACAGCGCGGACTCGCCCGAGCCCTCCACACGACGCACCACCGGACGACACCGCAGGTTCTCCCGATCGGAGCAGTACGCGCGATGACTCCACTCCTCTACCGCACGCAGTCCGTCACGGCGAGCACAGCGCTATCCGCTGACCAGAACCATGACCAGCGCACCGGCCAGAAGGCACGGACCGAACGGCACCACCGTGGCGCCGTTGTCGGCACGCTGGCGGGCGCCGGGCACGGCGACCGCAACCAGGGCGAGCACCGAGGCCGCCAGCAGCGCCCCGGCGACCTGGGGCCATCCGCTCCACCCGGTCACCAGCCCGACCACGGCAGCGGCGCTGACGTCCCCGGCGCCGACACCCCCGCCCGTGGCCACAGCCAGGACCAGGAACAGCACGCCCGCCGCCGCCAGCGCGGCGAGCGCCCGAACACCCGGCGCGGGGTCGTGGCGTGCCAGGCACAGCACCCCGAATCCCACCAGGACGCCGGCCAGCTGCGGCCACATCAACGCCCGGGGCAGCCGATGCTCGCGCCAATCGATCACCGCCAAGGGGACCGCCAGCACGGCCACGAACCCGTAGACGGCGAGTTCGCCGCGGGCTCCGACGCGCCAGCCCAGCAACCCCAGGACAGCGGCGGTGAGCACGGCGCCGAGCCACCACGACCCGGCCAGCGCCCGCTCGCCTCGCAGGAACCGCCGGGTGAGCCCGCTGGCCGCCGCGCCGAGCACCAGCCCGACCGAGGCGGCGCCAGCGGTCCACCACCAGCTGCTGGTTGTCAGCTGCACGACCCCTCCGGCCCTCGCGTGATCACCCTGTACGCCATCCTGCCCGCCTGCTCCTGGGCCCCACCCGCACTCAACCCAACGGGTGAACTTCACCCCGGAGCGGCTGCCCGGAGCATCAACGCCACGAAAGTCGGTCTTGGGACGAGCCCACCACCGGGGTGTATCACGGTGTGGCCTGCCCACGCTGACCAGCGATCGTCGACGAAATGGGGGACCGTGATGACCCACCACCGCAGCACCCGCCTCGCCCTGGCCGCCCTCGCCACCGCGACCGGACTCGGACTAAGCGCCTGCAGCTCAGACAACGGCGCGGCCCCGGCCTCCTCAACGCCCACGCCGCCGCCCGCCCCCAGCACCACGGCCGCCTCGCCCGCCGACATCGCCAAGCAGAAGGCCACCGCCGCCTACTTGGGCTTGTGGGAGGACGTCGCCGCCGTGGCGACCACGTCCGATTGGCAGTCGCCCCGGCTGGCCGACCACGCCACCGGCGACGCGCTGTCGGTGCTGTCGCGCCAGATGTACGCCGATCACTACAACGGCCTGATCACCAAGGGAAAGCCCGTCAACACCCCGGTCGTGCAGTCCGTGGAGCCGCAGGACGCACCCAAGACCGTCATGATCCGCGACTGCTCGGACGCCACGAACTGGTTGAAATACCGCGCGGACAACGGACAACCCGCCGACAACGAGCCAGGTGGCAAGCACCTGATCAACGCCGAGGTGAAGCTCGCCGTCGACAGCTCCTGGCGGGTGACCCGGTTCGCTGTGGAAGGAACCGGAACATGCTGACCGCAAGACGACTGGGCACCCTGACGATCTTGACCTCCGCCGCGATACTCGTGAGCCTCACACCCGCGCTGGCCGGCGACTGGTACGGCGACGTCAACTGCGGCCAGAACTCCTACGCCGGATGCGAACTCGGCGCGGGACAACGCGGTGGCGGCAAGCCCGCACCGCGACCGGGACCGCGCCCCGGCGAACCGAAATCACAAGCCGGGAGCCCGGACACCCCAGCCCCTCCACCCGGCGACCGGATCGTCGGCGGCGACGACAACAAGGCCGATTGCTCGTATGTGCGCAGCGACTACCAGCCACCGGCCAACGGAATGCAGACGGTCAGCTACCACCCACGGCCCTCGCGCTCCGGCGGTGTGCAGTTCGTGTCGCTATCCCGTTCGCGACCCGAAGCCATAGTCCTGGCGCAAGCTCCAGAACAGGGCGGCGGGTGGTACGTCTACCAATGTTCCGGCCAGGGCATGCGCGACGCCCTCTACCGGGCACCGGTATGGATCCCCGACGGTCAGGCACCGGGTGCGGCGCCCTTGCCCTCGCCGGAGGAGCTGGCGGAGCAGGCGCGGTCGCAGCTGCGGTTACCGAGTCCGGCGATCGTGTCGAGTCCGGCCGGGACGCAGCTGGTGCGACTGCCGACCTGGTTGTGGTTGGACCGCGCGATGTGGCAACCGCAATCGGCGACAGCGTCCGTGCCAGCGATATCGGTTACTGCTACCGCGACCCCGACCTCGGTGTCCTGGGCGATGGGTGATGGCAGCACCGTGACCTGCATCGGGCCAGGCACCCCATTCCCCGCTCACGGTGATCCGCACGCGTCTTCGCCCGATTGCGGCCACACCTACCAACAATCCTCGGCCGGTGCCCCGGGCGAGCGGTTCCCGGGCACGGCGACGGTGTCGTGGCGGATCACCTGGTCCGGCGGCGGGGCCGCGGGGACCTTCCCGGACATGACCACCAGTGCCGCGGCGTCCTTCCGGGTCGCCGAAGCCCAGGCCCTGGGCACCGGATAGGCCGGAATGTCTTTTCCCAACTGAATTAGTCATTTTCGTTTCTTTCCTTTCCTGACCGCGTATTCGCGGCGGCATTTCTCGCCGGATGAATACGTGGTGCGGGCGAGCTATGCCTGGAGGACTTCTCGTGACCAGCACCGACACTCCCGCACGCGGCCACAACGCGACCGGTGAACCCCGGCCGGTGTCGTGGCTGGACCGTTCCGGCTCTCCCGCGACGTCAGCTCCGCGCCGCGGTCGCCGCAGGCGGCTGCCGCACCTGGTGACCGGGGTGCTCCTGGTCGTGCTGTGTGTCGGGGGCGCGGTGTGGTGGACCACCAGCACCCAGGACCGGACGCCGATGCTGGCGCTGGCGAAACCGGTCGCGCTCGGGCACGTGCTGACGCCCGCGGACCTGCGCAGCATCGACGTGTCCGCCGCACCGGGCGTGGCACTGATTCCGGCGGACCAAGCGGCCAGCGTGGTGGGGCGGCCGATGGCGACCAGCCTCGGGCCTGGAGCGCTGCTGACCCCGGACGCGGTGGGCGGTGCCGCGATCCCGGCGGCGGGCCGGGCCGTGGTCGCGGTCGGCGTGAAGCCCGGGCAGTTCCCGCCCGAACTCGCCGCCGGAACCCCGGTGACCGTCGTCGTCACCGCCGCCACCGCGGCGGGAACCTCGACCACCACCGCGCAAGGCCAAGGCCCGGGTACGTCCTGGCGGGCCACCGTCGTCGGCGTGTCCCCGGCGGGCACGGACCAGACGAGCGTGGTGTCGCTGGACCTCGACACCGGGAGCGCGTCGCAGCTGGCGCAGGTCCCGGCCGGTCAGCTCGCACTGGTGATGCAACCCGCGGGCGGTGGCCGCTGATGCTCATCGCGTTGTGTTCGGTGAAGGGCTCGCCGGGAGTGACCACCCTGGCCGTGGCCCTGGCCGTGAAGTGGCCGCAGACGGAGAACACCCGCCGTCTGGTCGCCGAGGTCGACCCGGCCGGCGGCGATCTGGCGATGCGCTTCGGCCTGCCCGCGAGCCCGGGGCTGGTCAGCCTCGCCGCCGCCGCGCGCCGCACCCGCGACCCCGCGGTGGTGTGGGAGCACACCCAGGCCCTGCCCAGCGGCGCCCGCGTGCTGCTGGCCCCGCCCGGCGGCGCGCACGCCCGCGCCGCGCTGTCCACCCTGGCCACCGCCCCGGACGGGCCGCTGCTGCCCACCGTCGCCCGCGAACCGGGCGTGGTGGTGCTCGCAGACTGCGGGCGCGTCGATCCGGGTTCCCCGGCCGAGGCAATCGCGCGCCGCGCCGACGCCCTCGTCCTGGTGACCGGCACCCAGGGCGACGACCTCGCCCACACCGCGGCGCGCCTGGGCGAACTGGCCCGCTGGACCCCGCGCCCGGGCCTCCTGCTCACCGGAGACGGCTACCCGACCGCCGATGTCGAGCGCGAGCTGGGTGTACCGGCGATCGGCCGCATCCCGCACGACCCGGCCGCTGCCGCCACCTTGACCGGGCACCGGCCACCACCGGCCCGCCGCCGCGGTAACGGCGGCCTCGCCCACCAGGCCGCAGCCCTCGCCCGCACCCTCGCCGGACCCGCCGCCCCAGCCGCCCCGCCGTCGGCGAACGCGCCGGGGGCCGTACCAGGCGTGCCCGCCCAGCAGGTGCGCCATCAGCCGGGCGGCGGCGTCATCACCCCGCCCGGACCGGCACCTCACCCGCCGCGCCTGGTGCCCACGCCACCGCAGGTCAGCGATCCGCATCGCAACGGCCATCAGCCCAGCACCGCAGGGAAGGAGCCACCCGCATGACCCGCACCGACTACCCAACAGCGCCCCCTACCGCGCCCGGCGGCCCGGAGGACGCCGAGCACAGGCTGCGCGCCTGGCTTCGGCAGGCGCTGACCACGGACCTGCCCGGCCGGGTCGAGGCCGCCACCCGCACCAACGATGGGCCGTTGCCCCTGGCGCGGCGCCGGGAGATCGGCCGCGAGGTCCTCGACACCGCGGTCGCCGCGCACAGCGAGGCCGAACTCCTCGCCGGGCGCGCCCTGGTCGATTCCGCGACCGAGCAGCGGGTCGTCGACCAAGTCCTCGACGAGGTCTTCGGCCTCGGCGGACTGCAACCGTTGCTGGCCGACCCGTCCGTGGAGACGATCGCGGTCAACCGCTACGACCGGGTCTTCGTCCAGTACAGCGACGGCCGCCGCGCCCAGGTCGCCCCCGTGGCCGCCTCGAACGAAGAACTCACCGACCTGATCCGCACGCTCGCGGCGCGCGCCTCGTCCGAGGAGCGCCGGTTCGACCGCGGCAGTCCCGCGCTGAACCTCCAACTGCCCGGCGGCGAACGGCTCTTCGCGGTGCTCGGCCTGACCGCGGGCGGGGTGACGGCGTGCACGATCCGCCGGCACGGCTACCTCACCGCCACCCTCGCCCAGCTCCGCCGCCGCGGCACCCTCGACGTCGGCCTGGAACGGTTCCTGCGCGCGGTCGTGCGGGCCCGCAAGAACGTGCTGAACACCGGCGGCACCGGCGCCGGCAAAACCACGTTGCTACGCGCGATGGCCGCCGAAATGGACCCCATGGAGCGCATCGTCACCGTGGAGGACGCATTCGAGCTCGGCCTCGGCCTCGACCCCGAGCTGCACGCCGACGTCACCGCCCTGCAAGCCCGCGAACCAAACGTCGAGGGTGAGGGCGCCATCGATCAGGCCGAACTCGTCCGCTGGGGGCTGCGCATGTCTCCGGACCGGGTGATCGTCGGCGAGATCCGCGGCGCCGAACTCATTCCCGCGTTCAACGCCATGAGCCAAGGTAACGACGGGTCCATGGCCACGTTGCACGCGTCCAGCTCGAAGATCGCGTTCACCCGGCTCGCCTCCTACGCCGCGCAGAGCCGCGAGCGACTACCGCTGGAAGCCACCGCCCTGCTCATCGCGTCTGCGGTGCACTTCGTGGTGCACCTCGACCGCGCGACCGACCGGACAACCCGGGTGATCGCCTCGATCCGCGAGGTTGTCGGCGCCGAAGACGGATCGGTGATCTCCAACGAGGTCTACCGGCCCGGCCCCGACGGCCGCGCGGTGCCCGTGGCGGGGGCGCTGCGCGCGGACACCCTCGACGACCTGGTCGCTGCCGGGTTCGACCCGGACCTGCTGAGCCGCCCGGAGGGGTGGTGGACGCCATGAGCCTCGACACCACCACCCTTCTCGCCGCCGTGCTCGGCTTGGGGGCCGCCGTCGGCGTGCTGCTGATCGTGGCCGCCGGGCGCCGGCCCGCGGCCAGGCAGGCGACCGGCGTGCGCTGCTGCGCCTGACCGTGGCCGTCGGTACGGGCGTGCTGACCGGAGCCGTCACCGGATGGATCGTCGGCGCGGTGCTGGCCGCCGCCGCGGTGTGGTTCCTGCCCCGGTTGGTCGGCCCGGATCGCGCCCACCGGCGGCGGGTCGCGCGGATCGAGGCGATCGCGTCGTGGACGGAGATGCTGCGCGACGTCCTGTCCGCCGCGGCGGGACTCGAGCAAGCCATCCTCGCCACCGCCCCGCTCGCGCCCGCGGCCATCCGCAGCGAGGTCGCCACGCTGGCCGCGAGGCTGGAAAGCGGCCAGCGCCTGGCGCCGGCGCTGCGAGCGTTGGCGCGCGAGCTGGACGACCCGACCGCGGACCTCGTTCTCGCCGCCCTGGTCCTCGCCGCCGAGCACCAGGCCCGCCAGCTCGGCGACCTGCTCGGCTCGCTGGCCACCACCGCCCGCGGACAGGCCGCGATGCGGATGCGCGTGGAGACCGGCCGGGCCCGGACGCGGACCTCGGTGCGGGTCATCGTCGCCACCACACTCGCCTTCGCCGCCGGGGTCGTGGTGTTCAACCGCGCCTACCTCGACGCCTACAACACCGCCACCGGCCAGATCGTGCTGCTGCTCATCGGTGCCCTGTTCGCCGCCGGGTTCGCCTGGCTCGCCCGGATCGCCGCCAGCGGCGGGCAAACCCGGGTGCTGGCGCTCGACGCCCCGGACGTGACCGGAGCGCCTGACGGCGACGAGGCGACGGTCAGCGGAGGTGAGCGCTCATGATCCCCGCTCTGCTGTTCGGCGCCGGGGCTGGTGCCGGTCTGTGGCTGCTGCTGACCTGGGCCCTGCCACCGGCCCCGGCACTGAGCGACCGGCTCGCCCAGGTCAGCGCGCGACCACCGGCCACACCGATCGTCCTCGCGGCGGACGCCGCCTGGGTGCGCAGCTGGGGCCGGGTCTTCGTCCCGGGCCTGCGCATGCTCGGGCTGCCCGGCACGAAGATCGAGGCCGATCTGCGGGTCACCGGCCGCGGCACCGATACCCACCTGGCGTCGAAAGCGCTGCTCGCCGTGGCCGGGCTGCTGGCGCCCTGGCTGCTGCAAGCACTGCTGGCCCTGGGCGGGCTGTCACTGGGGGTCGAGGTGCCGCTGCTGGCCGGGCTCGTGCTCGCCGCCCTCGGCTTCCTGACCCCGGATCTCGACGTCCGCGCCAAGGCCACCCGGCTGCGGCGAGAATTCCGCGACGCGCTGTCCGCGTTCCTGGACCTCGTCTGGATCACCCTCGCTGGAGGCGCCGGGGTCGAGGCCGCTCTCGGCGACGCCGCGGCCGTCGGAGCCGGGCCGGCGTTCGACAAGATCCGCCGCGCCCTGCACGCCGCCCAGCTGACCCGCACCACCCCGTGGAACACCCTGCGCCAGCTCGGCGAGGAACTCGACATCACCGAACTGTCCGAACTCGCCGCCTCGATCTCCCTGGCCGGGACCGAAGGCGCCCGCGTGCGCGCCTCGCTGGCCGCGAAAGCCCAGGCCCTGCGGACCCACCAGGTCACCGACGCCGAGTCCGACGCACAGGCCGCCACCGAACGCATGGCCCTGCCGGTCACGTTGCTGTTCCTCGGCTTCTTGGGATTCATCGCCTACCCCGCGGTAGTCCAAGTCCTCAATGGACTCTAGCCCACCCAGCATCCCTCCTCGCCACCGAGAAAGGCATTGCACCACAAGGGAAAGAAGGCGCCACCATGTTGCACTACATCCGTACCCTCTGGGAGCTGACGCGCACGCGTATCACTCTGTTGCGCGCTGACCCAGAGCGCGGGGAGATCACCACCACCGTCATCGTTACCGCCCTGATGGCCATCGCCGCGATCGCCATCATCGCGATCATCGTGGCGAAATTGACGCAAAAGGCGAACTCGATCAACCTCGGCGGCTGAGGATGCTCACCAGAGCCGCCCGTACTCGCGCCCGCGCGCTGGCCGAGCGTATCCGGCGCGCGCTGCGCGGCGACCGGGGCGAGGTCACCGTCGAACTGGTTATCGCGACCCCGCTGTTGCTGCTGGCGTTGCTGGCGATCATCCAGTTCGCGGTGTGGTCGCACGCCACCCACGTCGCTCAGGCCGCCGCCTCCCAGGCCCTGGCCGCCGCCCGGACCCAGGACGGCACCACCAGCTCCGGGCAGGCGGCCGGGCAGCGCCTGCTCGACGACCTCGCCGCCGGACCCCTGCGCGAGCCCCAGCTCGCGGTGTCCCGCGGTGCGGCCTCAGTGTCGGTGAGTATCCGTGGCGAGGCCGCCACGGTCTTGCCCGGTGTGCACCTGCACGTGCACGCCGAAGCCTCCGGCGAGATCGAGCGTTTCATGCCCGACACCGCGCCCTAGTTCCCTTGTCGCAGCAGCGATCTCGGCGACCGGCCGAAAGGAAAGCCTTATGAAACACCATAAACCGCCTGACGCGGTGATGCCGGTGCGCGCGGCGACGTTCCCCGACGGGCCGGATTCGGTGCTGCTCAACCCTGATATCCCGCAGGCGCGGTGGCGTGGTGAGCGTGTCCGTGCGGGACTGCGTCCGCGGATTGTCCTCACCGGACTGGCCGGGGCCGCCCTGGCGGCGCTTGCGGCGGCGTCCGGCAGCGGGTTCGCAGCGGTCTTCGCACTGGGTGCCGGAGGTCTCGCATTGGGCGTGAGCCTGTTCGCCGGCTGGTACAGCGCTGCCCGCGTGCTCGCCGACCACCGCCACGGCCGGGGCAGCCCGTGTCGGCTAGATCGCGTGCGGGGCGAGTTTTTCTTCCGCAGCCGCGATTTCACCGACCTCGGCACCGCCAGCTACGCGGTGCGGACCCTGATCGCAGGGGTGGGCGAACTGCACTGCGGCCCGGCCCGGGCGTGGATCGACCCGGGTGTGCCGCGTGAGGTGCATCGGGTGGCGTGGCAGGCGTTGTGCTGCCTGGACCGCACGCGCGCCGCCCGCGACCTGGCTCACGAACTCGCCGACGATCCCGATTCCGCGGTCGGCGAGCTGGCTGCCGCGGCACGCGAGGCGGTCACGGTGATCGACGACGCCCTGGACGAGATCGTCCGGCACGTGCACGGCTGCCTCGTGCTGACCCGCGCCTGGGAGGCGAAACTGCGGCACGGCGAACTCGCGGTCCGCACCGACCACATCCTCGCCGCTTTGCCCGGCGACGCCGAAGTCCGGCGGCTGTCCGAGGCCGCGGAAGCGTTGCCGCAGAACGTGTTCGCCTACATCACCGCCGCCCGCGACATCACCGGCACGGGAGCGTTCCCGTGGAAACGGCCGCCCTCGTCGTGGTCGCGACTGCTCCGCATCCTGCCCCGCGGGCTCAGCCGCGGCGCAGGATCCGGGACGGCACCGGCGCGGCGAGTCCAGTCAGGAGAGGGGCTGTCGTGACCGGGCGCGCGCCGAAGGCAACGACGGTCCGGTGGCGGCGGTGGTGGGCCGCTGAGCGCGGCTCGGTGACGGCCGAGGCCGTGCTGGTGACACCGCTGCTGGTGATGCTGCTGGTGTTCCTGGCCGTGGTGGTGCATCGCGGCGTTGACGCCCGGTTGCGGCTCGACGACGCCGCACACCAGGCCGCTCGCGCGGCCACCCTGCAACGCAGCCCCACGGCCGCCACCACCGCGGCCCGCGACACCGCCAGCGCCGCGCTCGCGCAGGCCGGGCTGGTCTGCCGGGGCGTCACCACCACGATGTCCGGCTCGCTTGTGCCCGCTGGGGCGGTGACCGTGCGGGTGCGGTGCACCGTCGACTTCGGTCAGGCGCTGCTGCTCGGCGTGCCCGGCGGGAAAACCCTGGAATCGACCGCCAGCGAGGTCGTCGACACCTACCGGTCCTGGCGCCAGCCGGGGGGTGCTTGATGGTCGGCTCAGCGCGCGAGCCAGTGCCCCGGGACGCAGGCGCGGAGCTGGGCACCGGTCAACGTCCGATGCTCGAGCAACCCCGTGGCGACGCGGCCGATCTCGGTCCAGTGCCGGTCGATCAGGTCCCCCGCGATGCCCGCCCACAAGTCAGGTCGCCGAGCGGCGAGTCCGTAGGCGCGGCGGGCTTCGGCGATCACGGCGAGGTCGTCGTGCCCGCCGTGCAGGTAGGCGTCGAGGCGGACGTCGTCGTCGGTCACGTCGTCCTCGCGGAGTCGTTCGGCCGCGCCGGTGGTGTCGAGGACATAGCGTGCCTGGGCGAGCGGTCCAGCGTGGGCGACGACCGCCAGCGCGGACAGATCGACCCGACGAGGCCGGACCGCGGTGAACCCGGCCCGTCCGGCGGTGCGGGGCCGCAGCGTGACGTAGCGCAGCGACCGGCCCTGCAACAGGTAGACGACCGCGTGTCCGGCCTCGTGCCAGGCGGTCAGGCAGTCCTCACTCGCACAGGGCGATTCCTGCGTCTCGGGCGCGGTCACGCGGCCCATTCTGCTCACCCCGTCGGCCCGTCGCGCACCGGCGTTCCCCGGTGGTGGCGTGCTGAGGAAGGCCGGGTGACCGCCTTCGTGCTCGCGCTGCTGCTCGGGCTGCTCGCCCTGACCGGCCTGAGCCTGGACGGCGGCCTCGCCCTGGCGAGCAAGGTCCGCTCCGGCGGGCAGGCCGAGTCCGCCGCCCGCGCCGGCGCTCAAGCGCTCGACCTCGCCGCATACCGCGCCAGCGGCGTGGTTCGGCTCGATTCGGCGCGGGCCCGGGACCTGGCGCAGCGGTACCTGGCCAGCGTCGGTGCCACCGGCACGGTGCAGGTGGCCGGGGACACGGTGACGGTCGAGGTCACCGCCACGTATCGACCCCAGCTGCTGTCGCTGGTCGGGATCGACGACATCCATACCCACGGGCGGGGTGCCGCCCACCCGCAGCGCGGTGTCAGCGGCATCGAGCCCTGACCACGGCTGCGCCATCACGGAAGGAGAAACGGCATGGTCACCTCGGAAGAAGAGATCGCCCGCCGACTTCAGGAACGAGACTCCGAACGCAGCGCGCGCCGCGCCCAGGTGGCCACCACCGTGGGCGAGCTGGCCCGCCGGCACGCCGAGCTCGCCGGGCAGCTCGCCGACCTCGAACGCGAGCTCGGCGAGGTCCTGACCGCGGCGGGCGAGGTAATCGACGTGCCCGAGCTGGCCCAGGTCACCGACGTCCCAGTCGACGACCTCACCCGCTGGCGCGACCAGGCCGCCAAGCCCGCCCGCGGCGGCAAGCGCAAGCGCCCGAGCGCGAAGAAGAACGACGCTCCCGGCAAGGGCACTCAGGCCGCCACCGCGACGCGTGCCACACGTCCCGTGGCACCGGCATCGGCGGCACCTGCACCTGAGTCCGTGGCCGACGGGGTAGCGGTCGGCGCGGCGAGCAGCTGATGGTGCCGTTGCCCCGGGCGAGGATTGCGCGCGTCGTGCGGCTGCTGGGCCGTGTGGCGCGCGGCCTGCTCGCGGTCATCCTGCTGGCCGCGCTCGTGGCTGGTCTTCCCGTAGCGCTGATCTGCGGCGTGGGATGGCCCTTGCCCGACCATTTGCCGAACCTGGACGAGATCGGGTCGGTGTTGATGGCGCCGATGTCGACACGTTTTCTGCTCGACGTGCTCGCCTGCCTGGCCTGGCTGATCTGGCTCGTGTTCGTCCTCGACGTCGTGGCCTGTGCGGTCGAGGTCGCCCGGGGTGCCCGGTGGCCGGAACTGCGACGGCAGACGGGTCCGGTGCGGCGCGTCGCGGCCGTGCTCGTCGGCGCCCTGCTGGTCGCCGTCCTGGGCCGCACCGCCACCGCCGCACCCGCTGCCCCCGCCGAGGCCGGGCGGCCCGTCGGCCACGCCCCGGTAGTCGCGACCGCGCCCGCCTGGACGACGGCGGTCGCCAGCGAGCACACCGGCACCCCGCAGTCCCGAACCCAGCCCGCGGCCGAGCCCGGAACCGAGCGGGTCCGGCCACCGGAGGGTGGAGTGCACGACTCGCTGTGGCGGATCGCGCAACGCTGTCTGGGCGACGGGGACCGGTGGCCGGAGATCTGGGCGCTCAACGAGGGCAGCCCCCAGCCCGGCGGACGCGTGCTGACCAACCCGCACCTGATTCACCCCGGCGACACCCTCCGCCTCCCCGCGACCAGCCCACCGCCTACCCCGCCTGCTTCACCACCGGCACCCCCGGAACCGACGCCCACGAGCCCAGCTCCTGCCGCCGAACCAGCACCGCCGGCGCCGAGCACGACCACGCCACCTCCCTTCACGCCACCTTTCTCGGAGCCCGCCCCGGCCACTGCGGATCCCGCCGCCGATACGGCGGCCGACGAACCCGCTGGGGGCGCGGTGACCTGGGGCAGTGGCGAGGTGTTCGTCAGCCTGGGCCTGGCGGCGGCGGTCAGTGCCCTGCTTGTGCTCGCGCGACGGCGACGCCACGCGCGCTACCGGCCCGGCAGCGGCCAGCGTGACGACGACCTGCCCGTCGCGCCCGTGGTGTACCAGCTGCGCCTGGCCCATCTACGCGCCCAGCATCACGACGAAGACATCGAACTGGAGGCCGAGACCGACGAGCCGGGCGACACCGCGGCCGACGACCCGGCCACGCACGAGGACCAGTCTGAACCCGTCCGCTCCGGCGCGGCATCGCGATCGAGGCGCGCGGAAACCGGGACCGAGGGCCAGGTGCGGGTGCTCACGCCGCGCGTCCGGCGAGTGATCGGCGCCGCCACGACCCCCGGCACCGACGGCGGACCGGCGGAGCCGCCGTCAGTCGTGGATATCGCTCTCGACCCGACCGCGCCCGGTGCTGGCGGCGAGACCGTCAACGCCGACGCGGGCAAAGGGACGCAGGTCGCGTTCGACCAGGCTCGCGTGCATGGCCTCGGCCTGGTTGGGCCTGGCGGCTACGCCGCGGCCCGCGCCCTGCTGCTCACTCTCCTTACCGCCACGCCCGACGGCGGATCGGTGCCGAGGGTGTTCGTGCCCGCTGCCGATCTGGCCCGGCTGCTCGGCGTGCCAGGGCCCGTCACGGGCCTGCCGGACACGGTCACCGTCGTGGCCGACCTGGACACCGCACTGACCGCCCTCGACGCCCCGCAACCGTCCCGGCCCGCCGTCCTGATCGCGACGCCGCCCCGCGAGCCGGACCAGCAGGCGCGGTTGCAGCAGCTGCTCGACAACAACGGTCAGCACGGCCTCACCGCGCTGCTGCTCGGCCAATGGCGTCCCGGGGTGACCGCCTACGTCACCGCCGGCGGGATCATCTCCGCGACCGACCCCGGCCTCGGCGAACCCCTGCGCGGCACCTGCGCCTTCACCCTGCCCGAGACCGCCACCCGCGACCTGCTGGCCTTCTTGCGCACCGCGCAGCCCCGCGACGACACCAGTGGCGTCAGCGACGCCGCCGAACCTCAAGGCCACGCCCCTGCGCCGCGCCAAGCGCCGACGCCACCAGAGGAGGGTGCTCCTTCCCCTCTGGAGCACACCGGAGACGGCCCTGATCGTCTGGAAATCACTTCGGGTCCACCCATACCGGAACCGGCTCCCGCCGAGGCCAGCGGCGAACCCGACAGCGAACCGCGCCCGCTGCCGCCACGGACGGCAGATACGGGCCTGGGGAAGCCCGCACCGCTGGTGTTGACGGTGTTCGGCGCCCCAGCTCTGCACTGGCGGCCCGATCCCGCCCGATCCGAGGACACCCGCGACCTGTCCGGCGAATTGAGCAGCCGCCCGGTCGAACTGCTGGTGTATCTCGCGGTCCATCCCGGAGGGGTGTCCCGGGACGGGATCGTCGACGCCCTGTGGCCCGACGAGCCGCCCCGCAATCCCGCCAGCGTGCTGCGCACCGTGCTCTCCCGGATTCGCCGCGCCCTTGACAGCGCCACCGGCCGCGCCGTCGGCGAGCTGGTGGTGGCCGAGCACGGCCAGTACCGGCTCGACCCCGCGGTGGTGGAGGTGGACTACTGGGGCTTCGCCGAGGCGGTTACCGCACGCCGCACCGCCACCACGTCCGAGCGGCGGACCGACGCCTACGAGGCGATCGTGACGCACTATGGCGGACCGCTGGCCGAGGGCCTGGAGGCGGAGTGGCTCGTCGCCGCCCGGGAAGCGACCCGCCGCGACGCCCTCGACGCCGTGGCCGCGCTCGCCCGCGCCCGGGTCGCCGACGACCCCGACTACACCCTGGACCTGCTGGAGACCGCGCGGGCATTCGATCCGCACAACGAGTTGCTCTACCGCGACATCATGCGCCTGCAGCACGCCCTCGGCCGGCACGACGCGATCTCCCGCACCCTGACCCTCCTGCGGACCCGGCTGGGCGAAGTCGACGCCAAGCCCACCGCAGACACCGTCGACCTCGCCCAGCGGCTACGCGCCCGCGACACCGGCATACCGGTCGGCGACTTCTCGCGATCCACGGCGCCATGAATGAGCGCACCGACGGTTCTCGATAACACCTCGCCGAAACGGAAATCGAGGCACGATTCTCGTGCGATCGAGGCAATTGCGCGGAACAGCGAAATACCTCGATTTCGCGCCGCGATCCCGTTCGCGCCGATGCTAGCGTCGACCGTAGTAGCACCATCGTCGAGGCCGAAGAAAAAGAATCCCGTGGACGCGACTCTGTATTCCACGACAATGCCGACACTGTTACTCGTCGAGTGTTGTGCGCGGCTGCCGCGTACCGCGAATACGGTCCGGCGCCCCATGCGTGGCCAGGATGTGCAGTGCGATTCCAGCACCCCTGGCGCCGAGCGCCACGTCCTCGCCCGGCTAGCCGGTGCCACACTCGCAGACCGAGGCGACGCGGACGGTGATTGCCAACCGTGGGGCCGCCGACCCGGCCTATCAGCCTCGTCCTCCGGTATCCGACTAAGGTGGATCCCCCCGTGTCAAGCGTTCTCGCAGCTCACACCCCCTGCAAGGGGATCCACCGGTGTCCCAGACTCGCTTGACACCAAGCAGGTAAGCACATCAGGCCCGGCGGCGGTGTCACGCACCTTCGTCGTCGTTCCGCCTGTGCTCACCACTGCACTTCACTCACCTTATCCACTTCTCACTTCTCTTTTTCATTTCTTTAAAAGAACTGCTTTTGTCCGCGGCCTTATCTGTGGCCGGCGCGCCCATTCTGAACCGACCGGAAGTGACCTGACCTGCACAAACATTTACGGGAAATGCGCGCCGCTCGCGTCGAAAGATAGCCAAAATTCCCCGAAATTGACCCGGAAAAACTATTGCGTGGCGTCCGGGGTCGAGTTACGTTTGTTGTGTCACCGGGAAAACCGGAAACCACAACAAACCACCGCCCCGGGTGCGAACCATTCCCCGGGAAGCCGGAAAATCAGCAATTCACGAACGGGGACCGCTATGTGCTACGCCGACACCGCCACCAACGCCGACGGCACCGCCACCGCGTTTTGCTACTGCGGGTGGCAGCAAGAACACGCAACCCCCGACGCCGCCGACCACGCCGCCGAAACCCACCAGCGCGACGCCGACGCCGCCGAAGCCGAATTCGCGGCCACCCACTGACCCCGCAAACCACGCACAACCCAACCAACCGAAAGGGCACACCGTGAACCACAACGCCAACGACCCGCGCACCGTGTACGTAATCGACCCCACCGCCGACCCCGGGCCACTGCCGGAAATCGTGGTGCGCCGTTTCGTGGAAAACGGGTGCACGGTCACGGGTGTGGTGATCGACCCCGCCGACGCGCAACAAATGTTGTACGGCGTGGTCACCCGCCCCGACGGAACACTCGCCGGAACCTACTACCCCGCCGACACCGTGCGCGGCGACCGCTGGCGAGTCGTGACCGCCGACGGCACGCACTACCACGCCGCCAGCGAATACAACGCGGTCGACGCACTGATCAACGGGCTCGCCAGCAACTGAAAATCACGCGACGGCAGGGAAAACCGCCATGGCACGCACGGACACGGCACGCGCCAACGGGAACGACCACCACGAAACCGGAACCGTGGAATGCGGTAGCTGTTCCCGCCCGCTGGAAATCACTCGCCAGCAATGGGAACGGTGGGCGTGCCTGCCGTGCCCGTGCGGTTCCGCCGCCGACCTTGAATTCGCCCGCCGCCACTGCGAATGGGACGACACCACCCGGTAACGGGATCACCGTGCCCGCACCGGTCCCACCCCGCCCGACCGAACCACGCGAAAGGACCCGACACCATGACCACGCCAGCCACGACTCCGGCCACGGGCAGCACGCCCGCCGCCCCGGGCGCGGCCAACCGACTGCGCAACGGCGAACTCCGCCGCATGGTGGCCGAACAACTCGCCCACGACCCCACCACCGCACTCACCCCCGGCGCCATCGCGACCAAACTCGGCGGGAAGTCCTCCGGCGCGGTCGGGAACGCACTGGCGACACTGGAATCACGAGGGGAAGCCGAAAAGATCGGCACCAACCCGGTCACCTACCGCGCGACCGACAAAACCGCCGACGCCGCCAAAGCCGCTACCGTCACACCGCGCGGGACCACCGCCACCCCCGCGCCGTCGAAACCCGCCACGCCCCCCGCCACGCCCGCCCTGGTGACCGGTCCCGTACGCCGCCCGAACGGGCAGATGTACCACCCGCGCAAGCTGTCCGGGCTGTCCGACGTGACCGCGCTACGGCGGTTGCGCGAGGCGAACGTGTCCGCGCTCATGTACGGCCCGCCCGGTACCGGGAAAACCTCGGTGGTGGAGGCAGCGTTCGACGACCTCGTGACCATTCAGGGCGATAGCGACACCGTGACCGATGATTTCGTGGGGTCCTACACCCAAACCCCGGACGGCCGTTACGAATTCGCCTACGGCCCGCTGGTGACCGCGATGCGCGAAGGGCGCGCGTTGTTCATTGACGACGCCACGCTCATACCGCCGACCGTGCTCGCGGTGGTGTACCCCGCGATGGACGGACGCCGCCAAATCATCATCAAAACCCACAAAAACGAGGTAGTCGACGCCGAGGACGGGTTCTACGTCGTGGCCGGACACAACCCCGGGGTTCACGGCGCCGTGCTGACCGACGCGCTCTCGTCGCGGTTTTCCGCACAGATTCACGTGTCCACCGACTACGACCTCGCCACCCAGCTCAAGATCGACGAGAAAGCGGTGCGCGTGGCGCGGAATTTGTCCGCACGGCAGGAAAAGGGAGAGATCGGGTGGGCGCCGCAGTTGCGTGAGCTGATCGCGTTCAACCGGATCGCCGACGTACTCGGCACCACCGCCGCCGCTGGAAACCTGGTCGGCATCGCACCGGAGGAGGACCGGGACGTGGTCGCCGACGTGGTGCGCAACGTGTTCGGCGCCAACGTCGCCCCGCTGTCCCTCGGGTCACAGTTCTAACGCGACCCCCACCGCATCCGCGCGACTGTCCGGAAAGGACACACCCCATGAGCACCCATGTAGCAGCACCCGCCGCCACACCCACCGCCATTTTCCCCACCACCCCCGGGTGGCTGACCCTGTCCGCCGCATTCGGCGACGAGGTCCCCGCAATCGCCGACCGTGACGACCTCGTGGTGACCGTCGCGCCCGGGGCGGGGCACGGTGCCCCCGCGTGCTTTTTCCCCGACCTGTACACCATCGAGGTCGACGGGTCCCACGTGGACAGCGGGGTCGACCCCGCCACCGTCGCCCCGCACCGGGTCGGGGACCGCAAGCGCTACCGCACCGCGTGGGGACTGCTCACCCACGAATGCGCGCATGCCAAACACTCGGTCTGGCGTGCACCCGACGACGCACCGCCCGGGGCAGCAGCGGCGGCGACCCTGCTGGAAGAGTCCCGCATCGAAGCGGCACACATCCGACGCCGCCCGGGTGACCGGTACTGGCTGCGCGCCAGCGCCACCAACCTCATTCTCGCCGACACGCAAGCGAACAACCCCGCCACCGCCCCGAAAATGACCACCCACGACGCCGCCCGGTCCGCCGCGCTGCTGCTGGCACGGGTGGACGGGGGAATCCTCAACCGCCGCGAAACCACCCCGGTCGCCCGCGTCGTCAAACAACTCCTCGACGCCGACACCCTCGACACTCTGCGCGAGATCTGGCGCGAGGCACACCGCACCGCCGACGACGACGCCGACGCGATGATCGACCTCGGGCGCCGCTGGTGCGAGGCGCTGGGAACCGACCCGAACGAACCGCCCCCCGAACCCGGGGACGACGACGGCGACGACGGCGACGACGGGCAGAACGGCAACGGCACCCCGTCACCACTGGCGAAAGCGGTCGCCAGCGCGGCGGCGGCGGTCAGCCGCGCCGTAGCCGCCGACCCCGCACCCACCGACCCCGTGACCCAGAAACTCAACGCCGCCGCCGACGAGGACGAGGCACAGCAGAACGCGCAACGCAACGCGCGCGCCGTCTTCAACGGTGGCCCCGGAAAGCCGCCCCCCTACGGCACCACCACCCGGGGCACCCGGGCGCCGCGCCCGTCCGAACGCACCGCCGCGCGCCAACTAGCCCGCTCCCTCACGACCGCCGGAGTCCGTGACCGCACGGTCACGAAAACCCGTTCGGTAGTGCCCCCGGGGCGGTTGCGGATGCGGGGAGCGATGACCGCCGACGCGCAACGCGCGGCGGGCGCGATCCCCACCGCCGAACCGTTCACCCGCACCACCCGCGCGACCGTGCCCGCCCCGCCACTACGGATCGGCATCGCGTGCGACGTGTCCGGGTCCATGGACGCCTTCGCCGCACCGGTCGCCTCGGCGGCATGGATCCTCGCCGACGCCGCCCGCCACACCGCCGTACCCGCCACCACCGCCACCGTGATCTTCGGCTACCACGTGCGCCCGATCACCCACCCCGGTGTCACCCCGGCACGGGTGACCGAATTCGACACCAACGACGGCGAGCACCACATCGACACCGCGATCGGCGCACTCGACGGCGCGCTTAACCTGTCCCGCCCCGACGCCGCCCGCCTGCTGGTGATCATTTCCGACGGATGCTTCGAAGACGACACGAAGATCCCGGGGCAGAAGATGCTCGACCGGTTGCGCGCCAGCGGTTGCGCCGTGCTGTGGCTGGAACCCAACGACTTCGGCAACGAACCGATGAACGGCGCCACCGTGCACACCCTGACCGACCCCACCACCACCGCCCGCGCCATCGGGCAGGCAGCCACCGCCGCCCTGCGCGCCACCCGCTGAACCATCCCACCGCCCGGGGGCGGGCACCCCCGCCCCCGGGCGAACAAAACCGACGACCACAACGGAAAGAAGCGCCGAACCATGACAACCACGCACACCACGCCGCCCGCTTCCGCAGAGCCCATCGTCAATCAGCACGGCGACACGATCGCGCTGCTGCACTGGCGAGACAACGGCGACGGCACCGACTACGCGCCCATCGACAACGGCACGATCGTCCGCCACCGCGACGGCACCGTAACCGTGCGATGCCAGGACCCCATCGGAACCGTGCGGCGCTACCCGATGCCGGACACGGTAACCGCGTTCTACGCGCTCGGACTGTCCGCGCACCGGTGCAACGGAATCAACTTATGGAACGAACTCGCGAACATGCCGGGCCTCGCTGGTCGCGACTAAAACACGGCCCACCACCAAAGAGCGACCAAGCATCACCGACCCGGAAGGCCAATCCCATGCAGTTCTTCTTTCGCGATGACGCTCCCGAGGACGCCAGGAAATACCAAGAATTCTTCAAAAACATCACCTGGGCTTGCGACCTGTTTCGGTGTCCAACCCCCGAAGACACCGTCGAGACGGACGAACTTGTGCCCAGCGGGGTGCACTACAAGGTGCGCTGCGCTTCCGGACACGTCACCAACGGCATCCCACCCGCACGGTTCCGCAACACCACGGCCACGCCATGGCTCGACTAGCAGGAATGCCCAAACCCCACCGCCGCAACGGAAAGAAGCGCCGACCATGACCGCCACGCACACCACGCCAACCGACCCGACCGTGCCACCCGACGCGGTGACCTTCGTGCCCGCATCACCGGGAACGGTGCCACTACGCAACCCCGCCGGTGCGTGGGCGCTCGTGGTCACGAGCGTGCGGCTCGGCCTTCCTGACCACGACTACCCGACCGATCCCGCGCACACCGACACCGCCGAAATGTTCGCCGGAGTGTGGCTGCCCGCACCGCCGCCCGCCCACGTGCACCGAGGCGACGTCGTGGTGCGACTGACTCCGCCCGCCGACAACGACCCCGCACGGGTGGACGTCGAGGTACTCGCCGCCGCCCCAGGCGAATGGCACACGGTCGCCACGTTCGCCGCGCTGGACACACGGTGGCCGCACCACGTCGCCACCACGGTGACCACGTGGATGCGGGCCCTCGCCGACCGCGCGGAACAGGAGCTGGCCGTGTGGGTGTTCGCCTCGTCGATCTTCGGAAAGAACTCGCCTCCGCGGGGCCCTCGCCCGCCCGGACTCGCCGATGCAGCACAGGTAGACCCGGACGCACCCGACGCGCTCGCCGACCTAATCCGCGCGGGCGAGCTCGCCATCGGCGACGAGCTGGTGTGGAACGACCACACCGCAACCATCGGCCCGCACGGGGAGCTGGTGCACCACACCGGACCGGAGGAGCTTCGCATCTCCACCGTTTCCGCGCTGGCGACCAGCCTCGCCACCCCCACCACCGTCAACGGCTGGCACCTGTGGCGCCGCGCCCGCGACGGACGCCCGCTCGCGCGGCTGCGCGCGGACCTCGCCACCGCGTGAGCACGCGCACCCGAACCCGCACCGGAGGAGGAACCGTTCACCATGACCACGACGACACCCACCGACGCGCCCGCGTCGTTGACCGCCCGCGCGATCACCACCGCCCGCCGCCACCGCGACACCGCCCCGCGCGAATTCGCCGACCGCCACACCTTCCGGCTGCAATGGGACCGCCGCGCGATCACCGCCGCCCACATCGCCGCCGCCCTCGACGTCGGCATCGACACGGTGATCGTGCGCGATGACCCCGACCGCCACCACGGCATCGGAACCCATATCACTCCGGGCGACCTCATCGAGGTCACCAACGAGGGCAGCAGCTGGTACTTCATCCAGGACCTGACCGGGTTCGACCCGTTATGGGGCTGGCTGCTGCTCGGCCCGTGCCCGCACTGCGAGGCACCCCGGGTCCCGGTCGCGCGAGTCGCCGGCCTCGCCGACCTCGGCGCGCACCTCGACCCCGAGTCCGAACACCACGGCACCGACGACGCGCCCGTGGAATTCCACGGCGACCCCGGCCACCACCCGCACTGCCCGCACGCGACGGACGCCTAGCGGGTCCGACCGTCCACACGGGACGACGAAAGGGGACATCCCGTGACCGCCATGCCCGATTACCACCGTGGCCGCAGGTGTGGCTGGGACGACTACCGCGCGGGCCTCGACTACGCGCCGGAACCCGCCTCCCCGCACTGGAGCTCCGGTTACGCCGACGGATGGTTCGACGCCGCCGACGCCGCGACCGCCACCCACGGCCACGCCCTGGCCTGCCAGCTCGCCTGGAACGACGGCGTCGCCGCCCACGAGCGCCGCCAACCCTCAACCAACCCTACGAGCGACTAGGAAGCCCCATCATGGCAACGAAAACGACCACAACGGCACCCGACACCGCCCACGACACCGAACCCAATGCGGCGCCGCCGCGCGTCACGAAGTACGACCGGGTCGCCCTCGACGCGATCCACATCGCCGCCGCGCTACCGGGCAAGTGGACCGTCGGGCGTGGCCGCAATCCCGGCGAGGTCGCGGATCTTCTGTGCCTGAGCACCGGGATCCGCATCGGTTTGCACCCGTGGGATCGGCGCGCGTGGGGGTATCACCTGGTACCAGGCGACGTGCCGCGACGGCTCTGGGACGTGTTCGTGTGGCCACGCGAACACGACGAGGACGCCCATCCCGGCTTCGCCGTCGGCACCGCGCCCGCCGAGGTCGCCACCTACATCCACGAGCACCTCATCCCGCGCTACCACCAGGCACTCGCGCGCGCCGAAACCGACAAACGCGAGCGCGACCAAGCGCGCGCACGCGGGCACGCCGCCCGCGACGAGCTCGCGTCCCAGCTGTTCCACGAACTCACCTCCACATTCCGCCGCGAGGAGCCGCGCAGGATCGCGCCCGTGTCGGTCACGTACATGGAGTTCAGCGACGTCATGCGCATCGAGCTGACCCTGCCGGTCGAGGAGGCGATCGCCCGCGCACCCGCCCTCGCCCGCGCCCTCGGTGCACGGGTCGACCACACCACCGCACCGCCCACCGCCGACGACACCCGTGTGAAGGAGCGCCCCCGATGAACACCGCCGCCGAGACTCTCTCCGGACGCGCCGCTGATGCGTTCGACCGGGCCCGCCGTCAGGATCCCGGCTTCGACACTCGCCCGTGCGACGTCCAGCGCGCCATCACCCGCCGTCGGCTGGTCCGGGATGTGACCGACGTGTTCGGGGTCCCGTGCGCGGCGGTGACGGTCACCGACGACCCGGACCGGGAACACGGCGGGTGGCGCTGGTATCGCGTGACCATCACCGATCACGGCACCGAGTACCGGTTCACCTCCTTCGGCGGCACGGTCGACGACCTGCGGGCCCTCGCGCCGTGCCCGGAGTGCGCCGGCGAGGTGCCGCGGGCCGAGGTCACCGATCTCGCCTCCCTCGGCCGCCTCCTCGACGCGCGCACCAGCGGTCACCCCGTGCCTGTGCCGCTGGGTTTCGGATCCGACGTCGGACACCAGCCTCACTGCCCGAACTCCGAGGGCACCTGACCGCCCAACCCACAGACCCCACAAGGAAAGGGGCACAAGATGACCACCCGCACCGACTTCTACCTCGGCGCACAGTGGATCGGCTCCCTGCAGTTCGCCTGCCACCCCGACAACCTCCTCAAACATCCCTACGGCCGTGCCGCGCTGACCGCGAGGCTCCCCTCGACCTACGTCTCGGCGGTGAAGGACCTGCTGCTGATGTGGGCGGTCGAGGGACTCGGCGCCGCGCACGACCCCCGCAACGGGTGGCCGTGGGACTGGGAAACCAGCCACTGCAACGACTGGATCATCACCTACGACCATGGCGTGCGCATGACGGCGGGCGGCGGCGACCGGTGGCACCAACTCGACCCCGACAACCCGCGCCCGCCGCTGCGGTGCGGCCCGCCGGACTTCGCGAGATGGCTGCGCGACCCCAGCGGGCCGCCAGCGGTCCGGCTCCCGCCACAACGCACTCCCGGCGTGCCCCGTGACCGATCCCGGGCACCTGTGGAGACGCCCTTGACCAAGTCGCCCGGACAGGGCTCCGTCCCGCCGCATTCGAGGAGAAACCCATGCAGGACAGGAAGAAACGGCTCCTGTGGACCGTGCTCGCCGTCATGTTGCCGGGACCATGGACCCCGGTGATCGTGCTGGCCTACATCCTCGGCCGCGCTGCCGAGCGCGATCAGGACACGGCTGACCACAACGAACCCCCGCCGTATTCGCCGCCCGATCCCTACGCCTGCGTCCCGGCACCAACCAGCCGGAAGCCCTACGTGCCATCACGGTAAAGGAGTGACAGCTCATGTCGAGCTACACCGACTTCTACTTCGGGCGTGGCGAGCACGCCGAGTGGATCGGCTCCCTGCGCGGGGAGTGCTACCCCGACAACTTTCTCGCCGTCCCGCCCGTGCTGCTGGCCTTGACCGCGACGGACGAGGACACCTTCCGCGCGGCGGTCGCCGATGCCCTCGTCGTGTGGGAGGACGAACGCCTCGGCCAGGGCTACCAGCCTGAACTCGGCTGGCCCTGGTTGTGGTTCAGCAGCCACAACAGCAGCTGGATCATCACCTTCGATCCCGAAGACGTGGCGGTGTTCGTCACCGTGGGCGGCGGGGTCCGCTGGCACCGCATCGATCCGCACGACCCGCGATTCCCCGAAGGCGACGATCCGCTCGGCCCGCCCGACATCGACACGTGGCTGCGTGATCCCGCCGCCCCGCCGTCGGTACCGATGCCGCTGATGCGCGAGAAACCCGCCGACATGCCCACCCTCGGCGGTGACGCCCGATGAGCACATCGACGACACACGACTTCTACCTCGGGCGCGGCCCGGACGCCGAATGGCTCGGGTCGGCCCACCTCAACAGCTGTGCCTGCAACGGCCTCGACGAGATCGAGCAGGCCCGGTCGGAGGGCGGGTTCACCACCCTCGTCGACTTCTTCCTGCACGCCGCCGAAATCGACAAGGCAGGCGAGGTCACCCATCCAGGGCGCGAGTGGCCGTGGCCCTGGCCCACCAGCCACGGCACCGACTACGTCCACGCCTTCGACACAGGCGTGGTGTGGACCGCGATTCGGGGAGACCGCTGGTCGATGCGCGCGGGCGAGTACATCCCACCCGGACCGGAGGAAAATCCGCTGGTGTTCCCGCACGGGCGCGACACGTGTGGCTACACCGGGATCGACGCCGCCGACACCACCGCCCGCCGCTACGGCCCGCTGCTCGGCGACACGCACCGCCACGACCTGTACCAGCTCGGGCTGCGGATCTTGGCCGACCTCACCGGGCCGCCGGGACCTGGTGCTCCCGACGCCCTCGACGAGCTGCGGGCCCAGCTGTCACCGCACCTGCGCTACGCGATCGCCGCCGATGAGTCGGCGGTGGAGCTGGAGTTCGAAGTGTTCGGCTACCGCGACGGCGATCCCGCCGCCGAGGCCACCGCGCACGCGCTCGCGATGCTGCCCGCCCTCTACGGCTGGACCGACCCCTCCGGCGGCCCGCCCCGTTTCGATGTGCGCGCACACATCGCCGACGACAACCGCCACACCACGCACCCGGTTCTGGCCGACGCCCGCGCCCGCGCGGTGCTCACCGCCTACTGACCCCAAACTCCAGCCCACAACCACCAGAGAGGACACCATGCCGCCGAACACCGCACCCGCCACGCCGCCCGCCGCAGACGAGACGGGGACGGCAGAGCCACGTAGCGCCGCCGAGCACTGCGCCGCCGCCGAGGCCCTGTTCGCCCGCGCCCGCGAGATCTACCCGACGCTGAGCAGCCGCGCCGTCGACCAGGACGAGTACCGACGCTGCTTCGACTGGGCACGTATGCACCTGCGTCTCGCCGAGAGCATCACCGCCGGAGCCGGACTGGTGCTCGCGCACCGCCAACTCCTCGCAGGCGACGTACGACTGCACAACACCTACGTCAGCTACGAAACCCAGGAGTGGACCGAGTTCCTCGGAGACCGTCACGACACGACCAGGAGGTCGGCATGACCACCCGCCCCACCGACACCGACGCCACGCCGCTGGAATCGGCCTGCCCGGACTGCCACGTCGGGATCGGCCAGGCCCACATCGAGGGCTGCGATGTGGCCCGCTGCCTCGCCACCGGGCTGCAGCGCCTCGGCCACGCCACGTCGTGCCGCTGCCCCCAGGACATCTGGACCGGACGCTGGCCTGGGGAAGCCGAGTGCCTGGAGTTCGGCTGGATGCTCGGCCCCGGCCTGCCCGACCTCAACCGCCTCCTGACCACGGCCACCTGGGATCCGGTCGCGCACCGCTGGACCCGCCCCGGCAACCACGCCACCACCACCGAAGGAGATTCCCGATGAACACGCCCACCACCCAGGACCCGTCCGCGGGCACCGACCTCGCCGCCGGCGAGCATTGGATCGAACTCGTGCCCGCCGCCCACGCCGAGCCGCACCAGGTCAGCTTCCCCGCCGTCGTCGAACCCCGCCGCCACCATGGCCTGTGGGTGCGGCCCCGGTTACGCCGCGAGGTCGCCGAGGCGGTGTGCGAATGGCTCAACGTGGTCTACCCGGTCGACCCGGACTGGTACCCGCTGGCCCGCTTCGAGGACGACCTCCTCGTGGTTTTCACCGGGGACGCCGACCACCAGCGCCACGAGATCGCCCTGGGCGAGGATGGCCGCTACCCGTTGGGCGAGCTGGGCCGCTGGTTCCTGTCCGCCCCGACCCGCACCCGCGCCCGGTTCTACCGCCAGCTCGAAGTACTGCGCGACGCCGAGCGGCACTTCCCGCGCCCCGGTGAAACCGTGGTCACCTGCGATCCCGACAACCTGCCCGTGAGTGGGTTTCCTGCCCGGATCGACACCAAGCCAGCAGCGCCGTGGGTCCCGGTGTTCCGGCCGGACATCGCCGAGGCCGTGGCGGCGTGGTGTACGACGAACCACCACAAGGTCCCCGACGACCACCCGCTGGTGTACTTCGACGGCGACACCCTCGTCCACGTTCACCAGCACCTGCGGTCCCTCGACGGTTACCTGCCCTGGCGCATCGACCCCGACGCGGACGGAAACTATCGGATCGACGGGGACGAGTGGACCTTCCAGGCAGTCTCGGTGAAATCCGAGGGGGGCGTGCACCCACCCGAGACGGCGCCGGAGGACGGGCGCCGAGCCCGGTCGGGGAGTCCAGCGTGACCGCGCCCCGCTTGGTTAACGAGCGGGTCGCCACCAACGGCGAATACCACCTGCTCGAACGCATTTACCACCACGGCCCCGACATGCTGCGCGTCCGCGTAGTACGCAACTTGCACTCGGCGACCCGTTCCCGCGCGGTCACCGAACGCCTCACCGCCAATCACAGCAGCTGGGCCGTGCTGGCCGAGGTGCCCGCCCACGACTGGTACGACGCCACCTCCGGCTGCACCCTGGCCACCACGGCGCGCGTCCTGGGCCGCGTCGCGGGCACCGTGCTGGGGCAGGCCGTGCGGGAGCACCCCACGGGCACGGTGTTCGGCGAACGATACGACGACACCGCCGCGCTCGAGCTACCGCAGCTGGCGATCTGGCTGACCGCCGAGGTCACCACGCTGCTGCGCGCCCACTCGGACCCGGCGTGGCGGGCCGTGCGGTGCGCCACCGTCGCCCGGCCCGCGTCGCGGGGAATCCAGCTGAACCTCTACGGCCTGAGCGAGCCCGCCGAACGGTGGGAACCCGACATCGACGACCAGCGGGTGCTCGACGACCTCCGGCGGCTGGCCGACCACCACAACTGGCACCGTGGCCACGAGCACCGCTTCATCCTGATCCTGCACGTAGTCGCCGACCACTCCGCCCCAACGTTGCTCGCCCGGGGCGAAGCGCCAGGCACCATCACCGTCGAGTCCTGAGACCCTGGTGCCCTGACCCCCGTGGTCTCACAGCGAGGAGGGAACGTACTCATGCCGACCGCCGGATCACCCTCGCGCTCAGCGGCGCCCTCGCTGTTCGACGTCGCGGCCCGCTCGCTCACACACTCCGATGCGTTCACCTTGTCCGAGGATCAGCAGGCCGTCCTCGGCCACGTTCACCGGCTCCTCGCCGCCGATGATGACGGTCAGGCGGCCGTCGTGGTCACCGGCGCCGCGGGCTCGGGCAAGAGCGCCCTCGCGCTGACCCTGCTCGGCGAGGCCCTGCGCGCCGGCTACCGGGCTCGCCACGCCACCGGCTCGCAGGCGTTCACCACCGCGCTGCGCAAGACCGCCGGACACGGCTCACGCCAGACCCAGCAGCTGTTCCAGTACTTCGGCACCGCCGCCGCCGACACCGAGCTGGGCGGCCTGGATCTGCTGGTGTGCGACGACGCGCACCAGCTGCGCGCGACCTCGAACACCCGCTACACCCCGGCCTCGCGCCGCAGCGACCGCACCCAAGCCGCGGAGCTGCTCGACGCCGCCCGGGTCGTGGTGTTCCTGCTCGACGAGGACCAGGCAGTCCGTCCCGGGCAGATCGGCACCCACGCCCACATCGAGACGGCCGTACGAGCCTCCGGTGCCGCCGTGCACACTGCCCAGCTGGCGAGCCAGCACCGCCACCGGAGCCCATGCTACGAGGGCTGGGTCCGTCGCCTGCTCGGCCTCGACGACGCACCGCTCCCTCCTGCCCCGTGGAATGCGGCGACCGGACCGGGGGCGGGGTTCGAGCTGCGGGTGGCCGAGAGCCCCCACGAGCTGGAGCAGCTGCTGCGCGCGAAGGCCGAGCTCGGTGCGAGCACCCGGATGACGGCCGGGTACTGCTGGCCATGGAGCGAAGCGAGGCCAGGAAATCCGCTGGTCGAGGACATCGTGATCGGCGACTGGCACCGCCCGTGGAGCGTGAAAGGCAACCGCGCGGTCAACGGGCTGCCGCCCTCGCCGCTCTGGGCGATCGAACCTGCCGGTGCCGGCCAGGTCGGCTGCATCTACACCGCGCAAGGCTTCGAGTACGACTACGGCGGCGTCATCCTCGGCCCCGACCTGCTCTGGCGGGACGGCCGCTGGGTCACCGACACCGCCGCCACCCGGGACGACGCCCTCACCCGCGCCTCAGCGGCCGACTTCGACCTGTGGGCGCGCCGCACCTACCGCGTGCTGCTCACCCGAGCCCGCGCGGGCACCATCCTGTACTCCACCGACCCCGAAACCCGCGCCCTCCTGCGCGACATCATCGAACACATAACCCAATAGGCCGCCCGCGTCGGGGGCTTCCGGCGTGGCTTCTCGTCGCCGACAGGGCAGCGACGGAACGTCACCGTGCCCCGGCCAATCAGTGGGCGGCCGGGGCACGGTGACGTGGGGAACAGGTTCAGGCGGTCGGGGTGGTGGCGGAGGAGGTGGTGCCGTCGTCGTCCGGGACGGCGGTGATGGTCCAAACGCCCGTCGACGATGCGGGACCGGTGTTCGCACGAACCCGCCCGCGCGCAGGGCCGTGCCATCGGAAGTGAATGGCGACGGCCCCGCGCGGGTAGGCGGCGGCTGTCAGGCGTCCGGGGCGGCGGGTTCCCCGGAGCCGTCGGTCGTCTCCGGGACGTCGGTCTTGTCCGGGTTGATGGCGAACCGTTTCGGTGCCTCGCAGGTTTTGATCGCGTACCCGTCGGTGACGAGCTTCTCCAAGGCGTTGTTGACCGCGCCACCTGAGCGGCCGAGTTCCTTGCCGATCTTGGCAGGCCCAAAGGTCTCGCCCGGGTGCTCGGTCAGGTACTCCTCCACCAAGGCCCGCAGCCCGCCCTTGGGCAGTCGGTCCTTGTCCGTGGCGGCCGTGTCGGCGGATTCGGAGACCACCGGAGCTGCTGCCGAAGACGGCTCGGGCTCGGCCGCGCCATCCACCGGATCCACCTGTGCCGTGTCAGGCGGAGGGATAGTGCCGTCGCCGTCGGTGGGCGGGGCAGGCGTGGTGTCGGCGGCGACGTTGGTGTCGTCGGCATCCGATCCGGCCTCTGGCCCCGGCACCGCCGCAGTGGTGTCCTCGGCAGTGGAGCCGTCAGCGTCGGTGGCGGCCTCGGTCGCGCCCGGGTCCTCGACCGTGCCGTCGATGTCGGTGTCGTCGGTCGGCTGGTCGGTGCTGGGCGGCGCCGTCGTGTCCGTCTGTGCCTCGTCGATGTCGGGTGCGGCGGTGTCGCTGGTTGACGGTGCGAGTGTCCAGGTGTCGGGGTTGCGCGGACCGTCGCCTGCGGTGCGGATCGCGGTGCCGTCGCGGTCCCAGCGGGCCAGGATCTTCGCGGCGGTCGAACGGCCGACTCCGCCCGCCATCGCCAGTTTGGCGGTCGTGGAGCCAGGATTGTCGGTCAGCGCTGCCCGCACTTTGTCCTCTGTGGTCGGTGCGTTCTGCTGGCCGAGGTCGTCGGCCACGGCGTGCAGGTGGCGGTCGTCGGTAGCGGCGGTGGTTGCGGCGTTTGCGGTGCGGGTTTTGCGGTTCTTACGGGACATGACGAACTCCCTGTGTTTTTGGTGCGGAATGGGATGGTCATGCCCCGGCCGGGGCGTTGGCCCGCCGGTGCGCATCCGGTTGTTCGGGCTACACGACTATGGAACGCTTCGTCACCGCCTCCATGTCAAGCGATTCGTCAAACAAGACATGTGTCTCGTGTGGACACACCTCTGTGCCGGACGTCGCGATACGGCTAGGTCGGTGAAAACGTATATGTGGCTTGACATTTGGGCGTGCACGGAGCGTCCATGGACCCGTCATAGCACGAACCCGCACCATCGGATTTCGAGAAGGACGTGTCCGCTATGGACCCACGCTCCACGCACCGCGGCTCCACCGGCCTCGGCCCGCCCCCGTTCGTACGCGGTGAGGTACTGGTCGCGTTGCCCTACAAACCTGCCTTCCCCGGCATCATCGCCGATGGCGAAACACCATCGCTAGAAATCGAAAGCCTGGAAAAGTTTCCGGATTTGGAGGGGCAGGGCTCCCTCGGTGACATCGGGCTGCGCTGCCGCCGATCGGTCGCCCAATGGATCGGTGTCTACCTGGAATCGTTCTACGGCAACGCCCAGGTCCGTTTCGAGTGGCACGGCGACACCCTGGAGATCTACGACGATCCCTGGGGGCTGTCCCTGGACTCTGAGCCCCGGACCATCCACCCGGACTCCGAGGGCCGCTACGAGATCCGTGACGTGTGGTTGCCTATCGCCGCGCCGCTGGCAGCCGACTTGCACCATCGCCACGGCCCCGCCCTGACCGTTCTCGCGGGCGACGCCCCGCCACATCCGGCCCCGGAAATGCTGGCCTACCTTTCTGACCATCCTGGCGCCCCCACGAGGATGCCTAGCCACATCGAACGCGCCCTGGACGCGATCACCGCACCTCGGTAACACCTCTGAATTCACCGGACAGCTGCTCCGGCCCTATCCGTCACGCCGACATCAGCCGCACGGGGACGCGCTAATCCTCTGCCTTTTCTGGCGTTCTTTCCTATTCCGAAAGGGGCTTCGCCATGCCTATTTCCGTGACAGCACGAGACGTACCCGAGATCCGCGCGCGCATGACGGCGTGGACACGAGATCCCGGGCCCGACGGGGCGGCGAACTGGTTGCAGTTCTTCCTCGGCCCGCAACCGGACAAGGCCACCGAATCGCGGGTGTTCGGCCGCTCCGACGACGTGGCCGCCACCATCGCGGGCACACTGGCCGCCCAGTTCCCGGTCGCCGAACTGTTCTACGTCTCCAGCGACATGACCGAACTCGCCCGCACCGCCGCCACCACGCTGACCGACTACCGGTTGCACCCCGAGGACCTGCCCGCCCCGGTCGGCATGATGGTTTACGCCGAGCCGCCCGTGGCCAACCCGGCCGATCACCACGACGGCGTCAGCATCGTGTCCTGGGGGCCGGGACGCGGCGGCCTGTGGGTCCACCGATGGCAACGCCCCGCCGCCAATGACGTCGCCCGTCTTGGACGGTTCCTGGCGACGCTGCCACGCGACGAGGCGATCCGGTGCGGTGAACGTGCGGCGACGCGACCGGAGCCGCATCCCGACGCCCCGCCGACGCCCGAGGAAGGGTTCGACTTCTTCGCGTCCGGTTTGCTGCCCAACCTGCGTCGCGCCCCGGTTCCACCGTCGTTCACCCCGCCGCATGGCTACGACTGGCAAGGGCTGACCCCGATGGAATACACCGACATGGATGGCTGGCCCGGTGAGGTCACTGCGGCGACATTGGGCGACGAGGCGCGACAGCTCGCGGAAGCCAGTCTGACATTGGACCGCACGATCCTGGCCACGTGGCTGTTGATGGGGCAGACCATCGTCCGGTCCGAGGACATCACCGCGCCGCGCGGAGCGCGTCGTCGCATGGCCCGTGACACTCCCGATGTCGACCCGACCGTCCGCTACATCGACCTGCGTCGCGCTCGCACCGAACCGTCCGACCACAGCGACACCACCACATCGACTCGCGAGTACCGGCACCGCTGGGTCGTGCGAGGGCATTGGCGCAATCAGTGGTACGCCAGCCGTAACGACCACCGTCCTATTTGGATTGAACCTCATCTCGCGGGCCCGGAGGACGCGCCGCTGCTCGGCGGTGACCGGGTGAACGTGTTGCGCCGATAACAATCGACAGGAAAGGAACCACCCGATATGACACGGGACTCGTTTGTCGCCTTGGCCGTTTCCCTGCTGGACGGTGTCGTCGCGCACGGTGTCTTCGGCACCCGCGCGGACGCGCGATTATGCGCGGATTGGCGCGGTATCAACGATCCGGACGTCACCGCGACCCGAACCGTGGCCCTGTTCCCGCCCGACGCGGAACCGGTGCTGACACACAACACGACCCGGGGCGAGGTGTTCCCGCTGCCCGACGAGGTCATGGCGGTCCTGACGAACGAAACCCCGGAGGCCACCGCGCACGACGAGTGCGTCATCGCGTTGGTCGTGGTGCCGACCGAACCACGCGCCGCCTTCGCAGTGGGACCGTTCGACCGCGATCAGGCGCACCAATGGCTGACCGACGCGTCAACGCCGCGCGAGGGCCGCTCGGTCGAGTGCTGCCTTCTGCCAGTCCGTGCCAGCACTCTCGGCACCAGCAGCGCACCCGCCACAACCACGGACACCCCGGTTCCGTCCATCGTCCTGCTCGACACCTCGAACGGCCCGGTCTGCTACGGGCCGTTCGACAGCGCGCTGGACGGCGCCCTGTTCTGGCACGACATCACCCGCACCCTGGACCTGACCAACGTGCACGGAACCCACGTGTGCGAACTCATCACACCCGCCCCGGACGCGGCCCTCGCAACCGCATCCGAGGAGACTCCTGGTGCTGATCGGGTGCGAGGTTGGGTGGTACGCCTCGATCCGAGCGGGTGTGACCGGGACGGCGACCCACGCGTCGTCGGCCTGTTCGCCGACCAATCCAGCGCACGCGATTGGCGGCCAGCCTTGTCGTCATCGGAGGCAACGTCACCCGCAGCCATTCTCCCGGTCTATCAACCGTGATCCGCACACGGCGTACCGGGCGCGGTCACTGTATGGTTGTTGTTTACTCGCGCAATATTGCGTAAATATTCGATTGATTAGTGCGCGGGTCGGGTGGCGCCCGCGTAATCGTCTCCGGGGTAGCGGTAGTTGTCGATTTGTACGGATTGGCCAAAGTCGGGGGCGTTCAGCATTTTTCCGTTTCCTATATAGAGTCCCACGTGTCGGATGTTCGAGGTCGGGCCGTAGTAGACGAGGTCGCCCGGTAGGAGGGGTTGCCCGTCGGGCACGCGATTCCCGGCACTGTACTGGGCGTCAGCTGTACGCGGAAGCGAAATCCCGGCCGCCTCGTAGGCGGCCTTGGTCAGCCCCGAGCAGTCGAATCCGTTGTCCCCATTCTGCGGGCCGTTACCGCCCCACACATATGGCAGCCCCCTCTGTCCGCACGCGTAATTGATCGCGGTCATCGCGGCGGCGGTCGCGGCCTGGATATTGTTGCAATCACCGGTTCCGGTCGTCGCGGGTGCCGGTTGACAGCGCACGCCGGACACGGCGGCGACAATCGCGCGCGCCTTCTCTTCGTGCTGAGCATAGGCATTCGGAAACCCCGAACCCTGGACCGTCTGCGCGGCGTCGTTGACACTCATCTTCTGCCAGTTCGGTGTGGCCGTGAGGTGTTCGAAGAATTTCGTTGCCGCGTAGGTTGGTGTGGTGACCTGTTGCGGGGTGCCCCAGCCCATCGAGGGCCGCTGCTGGAAGAGTCCGAGGGAATCCCTGTCGCCGTAGGGCAGGTTCTGCAGCTTGGATTCCTGCATCGCGGCGGCGATAGCGACGACCCAGCCCGGCTCGGGCACACCCATCTGCTTGCCGACCGCGACGATGGTGGCCGCGTTGCCCATCTGCTCGGCGGTCAAGCCCGGCACCGTGCCGGTAGGCGCACCGTCGGGCGTGCAGGTCAGCGAACCCGACGACCCGCTGCTGCCGAAGAGCGTGCTGATGATCCCGGCGATCCCGGCGCCGATGAGCAGTGGAATGGCGAGGACCAAGGCGGCGACGCAGACCGCGATTTTGCTTCCCATAGTTGGATCGCTCTCCTTTCCGTGGTGCGCTAAGCGACCGGCCGGGGACCGAATTGCCGCGGGGTTGAGGCAGGGCGCCTTGTGTCAGTGCTCGCCGCGAGCGACACGGTTCGGCGTGGCCGGCGGCGGAACCGAACTCGGCGGCGGCAGCCGATACGGCGAGGCCGCGGCGACATCGCCGACCTCGCCGACCTCGCCGTCGCCGTCCTCGGTGGCGAGCCCGGCCGGCGGCGCCAGGCCGGGCCAGGCGTCGGCGAGGTCGGCGAGGCTGTACCGCGGGCCGGCGCGGTCGACACGCGCCGAGGTCAGCGGCAGCCACACCGCCTCAGCCGGGCTCGGATGCGGCGCGGTGGGATCGAGCAGGTCGGCCGCCGCGGTGGCCACCGGCACTGCGCGGGGGTCGTCGAGGTCGGCGTGCACACGCGCGAGGGCGGTGCGGGCCCCGGCTTCGCGGCGGGTGGTGGGCAGCCACACCAGCACCGGCGTGGCGATGCCCGTGGACTCGGCCAGCCGCGCGTATCCGGCCAGCTTCCGGCCGACCTTGGTCAGGGACTCGGTTCCGGTGTCGAACTCGAGGAACCACTCCACCTCCCGGGCGGCGGTGCCGACGCGGGTGCGCCAGCGGCCGTAGCCATCGGGGATGACGAGGTCGCCGAAATGCCTCGCACAGCGGGATTCCGACCACCACGCCACTACTGCCTCCGCGCGGGCCGCCGGGGTGTGGCGGGTGCGGGCGATCAGTGAAGTGAAGAAGTCGTTCACGCCGACGGTGTGCGCGAGCCGCTGGTTATGGGCGATACCCATGGCGCGGTCGTGCCGGTAGCCGAGTTCTTTGACTTCCAGGCCGTGTTCGGCGGCGAGCACAGCGGCCCCGGCCGGGCCGAGGACGTAGTGCATGGGGGCGGAGCCGAGTTGCTGAAACGGCTGGAAACGCGACACAGCGCGCCAGAGGTAGAGATCGCGCAGCCGCTGGCGCGCCGAGCGGCCCGACGGGAAGGCGGCGTCCTGGATTTGGCTGGTGGTCAGGACTCGGTGCTCGTGCAGCAGGGCGAGGAGCCATTTGTCCCGGGTGGTCAGGCGCGAGGCGAGCATGGCCTGGTGTTCGACCGAGCTGGCGGCGCGGGCGGTGTGGCGGCCTGGTAGGTGGCCGCGCAAGGTGTGCTGACGACGGGTGGTGGTGGTGATCACGAGCGCTCCTTCGCGGAGTTGTGAACAGGGTGTGGACAAGTGCTGTGGGCAGCCCGAACTGAGCCCCGGGCGTGGCCGATGGCGGTGGCTATTTCTTTTGTGGGTGCGGCGAAGTCGCCGCGTGCGGGAGTTAGGGGCGGGTGCGGCGCGGGTCGGTCTTGGGCGGCCGGGTCGGCGGAACCCGCCGACCGGTCGGCGGAACCCGCCGCCCGGTCGGCCCGGACCGCGTCTTGGTCGCGGTGGCGGGAGTACTGGCGCGGGTGGTCGTGGCGCCGTCGCTGGTCGCGGTGCCGTGCGCTCGGCGCTGGGCGCGGAGTACGGCACGGATTTCGCGTGCCCGCCCGGGAATGGGGTCGGGCAAAGGCGTGGTGGTCATGGTGAAGGGCTCGGTCTCCTCGCCGCGCACCACTAGCCGCGTCGCCGTGTGGTAGACGCCGAGGTGGGACAGGTCGTGATCGGACAGCCGGGGCGCGGTGTGCCGGGCGAGTTCGCGGGCGTCTTCGGGGCTGGCGGAGAAGAAGACTTTGCTACGGGCGTTGGTGGAGATGCCTTCCTTCAATTCGCGGGAGAGCTGCCCGAGGTGCTGGTGGGCCAAGGTCATCGAGACACGAAATCCGCGCGCTTCGGCGAGCATGTCTTCCAGCGGATAGGGAAGATTCAGAAAGTTGTGGCATTCATCGACCACGAGGCTCGCGTCCGGGCGCAGGCGCTGCGGAACGCGGGCACGGGCGGTGGTCGCCTGCCACGTGCGGGCCACCACCAGCGACCCGACCAGCCGCGTGGTCTCCTCACCGAGCGAGCCTTTCGGGATACGCACCAGGCAGATCCCGCCCTCGTCGAGCACCTCGGCCATGTCCACAGTGGAGCGTCCTCCGGCGATGGCCTCTTTCACGAAGGGCCGCAACAGAAACGCCCGCAGCTTGTTCATCAGCGGCGAGATCACTTGGCTGCGGGAGCTGTCGGTGAGGTCGTCGTACCACTCCCAGAATCCGGTCAGCACCGGATCGGTGAGCCCGGCGGTGATGCGGGACCGGAACGCTTCACTGGCCAGGAGTTTCGGTAGATCGGCCAGGGTGGGCACGCCTTCCTGGGCGCGCAGGGTGAGGCAGGCGGCGCGCATCAGGTCGTCGGTGCGCGGCCCCCAGAACGCGGAATACACCCGGCGGAACACCGACACGAGGTTGTCGACTTCGCGGTCGGTTTCCCCGCCCTCCAACGGGTTGAGGATGGGTGGGCGGTGCAGGGAGTCGGCGTCGAAGAGCACCACTCGCTCCGCTGCCGAGCGCGGCAGGCGGTTGAGGACGTCGGTGACCAAGTCGCCCTTCGGGTCGATCAGGACGACACCGCGATGGTTGTCCGCGTCGTCGAGGATCATGTTGCCCAGCAAGGTCGACTTCCCGCTGCCGGTGGCGCCGAGCACGTGGAGGTGGTGGCGTGCGTCGGCGACCCGCAGCCCGACCGGACGGGCGTGCCCGGTATCGGACTGCCCCAGCGGTTTGACCTCCGGCCCCGGTGTGGCGACCCCGGGCGGCGGGGCGACGGCCTTGGCGCCCGCCCGTTCGACACCGGGGATCTCGGCGTCGGTGGGCAGGTGCGCGAGCGCCGCCAGCTCCGGCACCGACAGCAGGTCACCGCGGTCGAGGCGCCGTTCGGCGAGCGCGTGCGCGGGGTGGCGCAGGCGGGTGCGGGTGTAGTGGTTGTGCTCGGTGTAGGCGGCGAACGCGGCGGCCAGCGCGTGCGCCCGCCCGCGCGCGGTGTCGCGGGCCTGGCGCGCCAGCTCGTCGGTGGCCTCGGCAGGCAGGTCGGCGGCGACGGCGTAGCGGATCACGGTCTCGTACTGGGAGCCGCGCTGTTTGCCCACGATGGCCTTGTTCTGGGCGGAATATTCCAGCGACAGCTGCGGGTCCTGGCTGATGCGCCGCGAGTCCGAGGTCCGGCCGCCGCGGGTGGCCTTCGCGCCCGGCGTGATCGCGTCGAGGATCCGGCCGCCGAGGCGACCCGACGAGCCCTGGTGCACTCGGCGGGCGGCGCGGCGGGCCTGGGCGACGCGGCGGCCGGTGACCGGGCGGGCGAGGATCTGCACGCAGGCGTGCTCGTCGCGGCCGAGCCCGACCGGGGCGCCCAGGAGCCCGCGGATCGGATCGGCGTCAAACGCCGTACGGATGGGCAGTGCTTCGGAGCGGGCGAGGCGCAGTTGCCCGCCGACGGTGATCCGCCGCCGCCCGGTCTCCAGGGCGGGGAACGGGGAGGTGGCGGCGCTGGTGCGGGTGTGCGACCCGGGCCAGGCGGCCTCGACCGCCCGCTCGACCAGGGACGGCGGGATGACGCCGGGGACCCAGAACTGCACGGTGACGCCGTGCTCGCCGAACACGTACTCCATCGCGAGGTGCGGTTGGCCGGCCCACAGCCGCCGCCAGGCCGGGCGCAAGAGCCCGACGAGGTTGGACCACACCGCGGCCCCGCCGGCGGGATCCACGGTGGGCGGGGCGAGCACGGTGATCCGGCGAGCATCGACCTGCAGGGCGGTGTGACGGCGAGCGCGCCACCAGCGCCGGGCGGCGATCCAGCCCGCCAGGGCCACGGCCAGGGCCGGGACGGCGACCGGTCCCCACACCAGCGCCCAATCGCGCAGGGCGGCGAGCAGATCGCCGGTGGTGCCGCCCGGGTCGCGCAGGTAGTCACCTACCCAGTTCGCCGTCACCGGCGATGCCGCAGCGCGCGTAGCCATAGCGGGTACTCCCTTCCGGGAACTCGTGCGAGACAAGGAAAATCGAGATCGGCTCGGGGCCGGGTCACGCGGGGTCGAGGTCGACCTGCGCCGCGTCGTCGAACCCGGTGTCGTCGGGGTCCGGGGCGTCGTCCATGGCGAGGGAGTCGGCGGGCCCGAGGTCGACGTAGGCGTCGGCGAGACCGCTGTCGGTGGCGTCCGGATCGTGTTCGGCGAACCGGGCGAGTTCGGCGGGGTCGGTTACCGGAACTTCCCGGTGTTCGTCGGTGCTGGCTGTTCTTTGTCGACGCTGGGGCGCTGGCCAGCGCGCTCTCACTCGATGGTGTGGACTCTCTGACATGACGTCAGGATTTCCGACAGGCTGCCGA
>NZ_JARACH010000047.1:0-68247 GCF_029087445.1 Amycolatopsis sp. La24 | reverse complement strand
CGACCGCGCCAACGCGACCGCATCCCGCCGGAACTCTTCCGGATACCTCGACGAACCAGACACAACAAACATCCTTCCCCAGGCCAAAGCCAAGGATCAGAGTGTCCGACCCGACGGGGGAACCTCAGACAATCAAAAATCGGGGTGCCCACGCAACCACTCAGGGCGCAATGTCGCCGCCAGGCGACGAGCCGCCAAACCCACCCCTAAGAAGCAAACCCCCCAGCCCCAGCCCAGTCCAACGCAAAGGCCGGAAGAACCCCAAGCACCAACGTAACCACAACACCCAACGCAATAGCCGCAGTAGTAAACCCACCCGGCACAGTCACCGTAGGCCCATCAGCAGCAGGCTCGGAGAAATACATCAAAACAATAACCCGCAAATAGAAGAACGCAGCCACCGCACTAAACACCAGCGCGACAACCACCAACGGCGCCATCCCATCCGACAACGCCGCCGAGAACACCACGAACTTCCCGACAAACCCACTAGTCAACGGAATCCCAGCCAACGCCAGCAAGAGGAACGTAAACACCCCAGCCAACAACGGCGACCGCTTAGCCAACCCAGCCCAAGCGGAGAGATGCGTAGCCTCCCCGCTGGAATCCCGCACCAGAGAAACAACCCCAAACGCAGCCAACGTAGTAAACCCATACGCCAGCAGATAGAACAACGTGCTGGACAGCCCGTCCTCAGTCATCGCAATAGCACCGACAAGCAAGAACCCAGCGTGCGCCACCGACGAGTAAGCGATCATCCGCTTAACATCCGTCTGCGTCAGCCCGAGAATCGCCCCAAGCGCCATCGAAATAATGGCCACGGCCCACATGACCCCGCGCCATTCCCAGCTAGTCGAGGAAAACCCGACACTGAGCACGCGCAGGATGGCACCAAACGCAGCGACCTTCGTACAGGCAGCCATAAACCCGGTAACCGGCGTAGGCGCACCCTGGTAAACGTCCGGCGTCCACGTGTGGAACGGCCCCACCGAACCCTTGAACAGCAGGCCCACCACAAGCAATCCAAGACCGGCGAACAACAACGTGTCCGACCGATCCGACCCAGCAGCCGCGTGCGCGATGTCAGCCAGCTTCACCGAGTCCGCGTACCCGTACAGCAACGCCAGCCCGTAAAGGAAGAACGCCGACGAGAACGCCCCCAGCAGGAAGTACTTGACCGCGGCTTCCTGCGAGATCAGCCGACGCCGCCGAGCCAGCCCGCACATCAGGTACAGCGGCAGCGAAAGCACTTCCAACGCGATGAACATCGTCAGCAGATCATTGGCCGCGCAGAACGTCATCATCCCGCCGAGCGCGAAGAGCGTCAGCGGAAAGACCTCGGTCTGCGACGTCGTAGCCGACTGCGCGCGGTCCTGGACCGTACCGGGCCGGATCGCCGCCTGAGCCACGAACGCGCCGCCCGCCTCGACCTTCCGGTCCGCGATCAGGAAGACCGCGCCGAGGCCGAGCAGCAGCAGCGTGCCCCACAGGAACAGCGACGGCCGGTCCACCGAGATCGAGCCGGAGAACGTCGTCGTACCGGCCTTCGAGGAAGAAGAACCGGTCGCGTACAGGATCAGCGAAACCCCCGCGGCGAGGATCGCGACGAGGGAGATCGTCACCTGGATCCCCCACCGCGTGGCCTTCGGCGCGAACGCTTCCACCAGCACGCCGATGCACGCGACGCCGAAGACGATCAGCATCGGCAGCACGGCCGCGTAATCGACCGAAGGCACTTCCAGTGGCGCTGCCGGCGCTTGCGCCAGGAACATGTCGAGCACGGTTTACTTGCCTCCCTGCACGGCAGACAGCGTCGCCTGCACCGACGGGGTGATCGTGTCGAGCATCGGCTTGGGGTAGAAACCCAGTCCGATGATCAGGATGACCAGGGGCGCGAGGATCGCGATCTCGCGTTTGCCCAGGTCGGTAATGGCCTTGCGAGCGCCGAGTTCCGGCGCGATCGCGGTGCCCGGTCCCCCGCCGACGCCCACCAGGGCGTCGCCGCGGACCGGGCCTTGCATGATCCGCTGGTACAGCCACAGCACGTACGCCGCGGCGAGCACCATGCCCACGGTCGCGAGGATCGTGTACACCGGCTGGTCCACAAAGGACCCCAGCAGCACGAGGAACTCGCTGACGAACGAGTTGGTTCCCGGCAGCGACAGCGCGGAAAGACCGGCCAGCAACAGCATTCCGCCGAGCAGCGGGGTCACCTTCGCCATGCCGCCGTAGTCCGAGATCTTGCTCGACCCGCCGCGCATCACGATCAGGCCGATCACCACGATCAGCATCCCGGTCGACAAGCTGTGGTTCAGCATGTACGACACCGAGCCGACCATCGCCTGCTCGTTGAAGGTGAAGATGCCCAGCGCGATGAACCCGAAGTGGGCGATCGACACGTAGGCGATGAACCGCTTCATGTCGCGCTGCCCCGCCGCGAGGATCGAGCCGTACAGCACGCCGATCACCGACAGGATCAGCACCAGCGGCGCGAGCGCCTTGCTGCCCTCCGGGAACATCGGCAGGCAGTACCGCAGGAACCCGAACGTGCCGACCTTGTCCAGCACGCCGACCAGCAGCACCGCGACGCCGATCGGGGCCTGGCCGGCGGCGTCCGGCAGCCAGGTGTGGAACGGGACCAGCGGGGCCTTGATCGCGAACGCGAGGAAGAAGCCGAGGAACAGCCAGATCTGCGTGCCGGTCGGCGCGTCGCGCACCACCGTCACCAGCGTGGCCCAGTCGAACGTGCCCTTGCCGAGCTTGTCCGAGGCCAGCGAGTACGCCCCGATCGCCGACGCCAGCATGATCAGGCCGCCGAGGAACGAGTACAGGAAGAACTTCACCGCCGCGTACTGCCGGTTCGCGCCGCCGTAGCCGCCGATCAGGAAGTACATCGGGATCAGCATGATCTCGAACAGCACGTAGAAGAGGAACACGTCGGTCGCCGCGAAGACGCCGATCGTGATCGCCTCCTGCAGCAGGATCAGCGACAGGAACCCGCCCGCGCTGCGGCCCGCGGGCAGTTTGTCGGTGAGCCCGAGCGCGCCGACGACGATCGGCACCAGGAGCGCGATCACCGCGATCATGATGAGCGAGATGCCGTCGGTGCCGAACGAGATGTGGATGCCGAAGTTCGGGATCCAGTCCATCGTGGTGGCCTGCTGGATGCGCTCGCCCGAGGGCGAGTAGCTCGCCCAGAACGGGATGATCAGCAGGAACTCCACAATGGACACGGCGAGCGCCGTGGCGACCGCGGCCCGGTCGTTCCTCTTGAGGAACGCCAGCACCAGCGAGCCGGCCAGCGGCAGCAGGATGAGCGCCAGAAGCCAAGTCATGTCAGGAGAACCTCACCAGCAGAAGGGCCGCGAGAAGCAGGAACGTGCCGCCGAGCATGGACAGTGCGTAGGAGCGCACGAATCCGGTCTGCGTCCGGCGCAGCCGCCCGGACCCGCCGCCGAGTGCCGCGGCGAGGCCGTTCACCGCACCGTCGACGCCGCGGTTGTCCACGTACACCAGCGCCCGCGCCAGCCAGGTGCCCGGACGGGCGACCAGGGTTTCGTTGAGCGCGTTGCCGTACAGGTCCTTGCGTGCCGCGCGGACCGGCCAGGACACCCGCTCGGGCTTCTCGAGCGGAACGTCGCGCGAGGGGCGGAACAGCCAGACCGCCAGCAGCACGCCGAGCGCGGCCAGCACCAGCGTCGCCGCCGGGACCGTCCACGACGGGATCGGGGTGTGCTCGGCCTCCTCGAACTTGCCGACCACCGGGGCCAGCCAGTCGACGAACCGGTCGCCGATCGCGAAGAACGCGCCCGCGCCGACCGAACCGACCGCCAGGATCGCCATCGGGATCCACATGACCGGCTTGGACTCGTGCGGGTGGAAGTCGCGCCCGTCGGTGCTCTTGATGTCCTTCCAGCGTTCCTTGCCGAAGAAGGTCATCATCATCAGCCGCGTCATGTAGAACGCGGTGAGCCCGGCGCCGATCACCGTCGCGAGGCCGAAAGCCCAGCCGCGCCAGCCTTCCTGGCCGAACGCCGCCTCGATGATCGCGTCCTTCGTGTAGTACCCGGTGAGGAACGGGAAGCCAATGATCGCCAGGTAGCCGAGGCCGAAGGTGACGAAGGTGATCGGCATCCGCTTGGCGAGGCCGCCGAACTTGCGCATGTCGACCTCGTCGTTCATGCCGTGCATGACCGAACCGGCCCCGAGGAACAGCCCGGCCTTGAAGAAGCCGTGCGCCACCAGGTGCATGATGCCCAGCGCGTAAATGCCCGGCCCGAGGCCGACCGCCAGCATCATGTAGCCGATCTGGCTGACCGTCGAGTACGCGAGCACCTTCTTGATGTCGTCGTAGGCACAGCCGACGACGCACCCGAGCAGCAGCGTGACCGCGCCGACCAGCGTGACGACCAGTCGTCCGTCCGGCGTCGCGGTGAAGATGACGTTGGAGCGGGCCACCAGGTACACGCCCGCGGTGACCATCGTCGCCGCGTGGATGAGCGCCGACACCGGAGTGGGGCCTTCCATCGCGTCCGGCAGCCAGGCCTGCAGCGGGAACTGACCCGACTTACCGCAGGCGCCCAGCAGCAGCAGGATCGCGATGGCGGTGATCGCGCCCGGCGGGATCTTGCCCTGCGCGACGCCCTCGAAGACCTGCGCGTAGCCGGTCGACCCGACGTACTTGAACATCAGGAAGATCGCCAGCGCGAGCCCGACGTCGCCGACGCGGTTCATCAGGAACGCCTTCTTCGCCGCGGTCGCCGCGGACGGGCGGTTCTGATACCAGCCGATCAGCAGGTACGAGGCGAGGCCCACGCCCTCCCAGCCGAGGTACAGCGTCACGAAGCTGTTGCCCAGCACCAGGATCAGCATCGAGGCGACGAACAGGTTCAGGTACGCGAAGAAGCGGTACCGGCCCTCGTCGTCGGCCATGTAGCCGATCGAATAGAAGTGGATCAGCATGCCGACGCCGGTGATCAGCAGCACGAACGTCAGCGACAGCGCGTCGATGCGCAGCCCGAAGTCCACTTGCAGCTGGGTCACCGGGATCCAGGAGTAGACCTTGGTGTCGGTGACCGAGCCGCTGTCGGTGGAGAAGAACAGGATCACGGCGTACACGAAGGCGAGCGTGACGGTGGCACAGCCGAGCAGGTGCCCCCACGCTTTCGCGCGTTTCCCGGATAGGAGCAGGACGAGGGCGCCGAGGGCGGGAAGGGCCACCAGCAGCCACGATGATGCGGTCACTCGGTCGTCTCCCTCAGTACTTCAGCAGGTTCGTGTCGTCGACCGAGGCCGAGCGGCGGGTGCGGAAGATCGCCATGATGATCGCCAGCCCCACCACGACTTCGGCGGCCGCGACGACCATCACGAAGAACGCCATCACCTGGCCGTGCAGCCCGCCGTTGATGCGGGCGAAGGTGACCAGGGTCAGGTTCACCGCGTTCAGCATCAGCTCGATGCACATGAACACGACGATCGCGTTGCGGCGGACCAGCACGCCCACCGCGCCGATGCAGAACAGCAGCGCGGACAGCAGCAAGTAATAGCTCGGGGTCACTTTCCTTCCCCTTCTTCTTCCTCGGCGGGCTCGGCCTTGTCGACGCCGCCGACCAGTGCGTGCGCGTCGGGCTTGGGGCCCTCGTCCGCGATGAGCTTGCGCTCGCGCATGAGCCGGATCGCCGAGGTGGATTCGATGATCTCCGACAGCGACTCCGGCGCGACCGAACCGTCCGGCAGCAGCGCCGGGGTCGACACCGAACTGGCGGTGGCGAAGACGCCGGGGCCGGGCAGCGGCGACGGGCGGTCGTGCTCGCCGCGGAAGCGCAGCTTGACCAGTTCGCGCTGGGAGAGCTTGCTCTTGCCGCTGCGGCCGGTGAAGGCCAGCACCATCGCGCCGAGCGCGGCGGTGATCAGCAGTGCCGAGGTGAGCTCGAACGGGAACAGGTACTGGGTGAAGATCAGCCTGCCGAGACCGCCGGGGCCGCCGCCGGTCTGCTGGTACGGGTCGAGCGGCTTCGCCGGGGTCACGTTCACCATCGCGCGGAACACGCCCGCGGCGATCAGGGCGGCGAGCCCGATGCCGAGCACCCCGGCGGCGAGCCGTTGCCCGCGAAGGACTTCGACCACCGAGTCCGAGCTGTCCCGGCCGACCAGCATCAGCACGAACAGGAACAGCATCATGATCGCGCCGGTGTAGACGATGATCTGGGTGAACCCGAGGAACGGCGCGGACTGCGTCATGTACAGCGCGCCGAGCGTCAGCATCGTGAGCACCAGCCACAGCGCCGAGTGCACGGCGTTGCGGGAGAAGATCATCCCGAGCGCGCCGAGCAGCGAGAGCGGGCCGAGGATCCAGAACGCGATGGCCTCGCCGGTCGTCACGGACGCGTCGACGCCGGACGCCGGCGCCTGCGCGAGAAGGGCGGCGATCACTTCTTCGCCTCCTGCTGCTGCGCGTTCGCGGCCAGCTCGGGGCCGTTCACGTAGTAGTCCTGCTCGTTGTCGCCGAGCCGCATCGGGTGCGGCGGCTGCTCCATGCCCGGCAGCAGCGGGGCGAGCAGGTCTTCCTTGGTGTAGATGAGCCGCTGCCGGTCGTCGTCGGCCAGCTCGTAGAAGTTGGTCATGGTGAGCGACCGGGTGGGGCACGCCTCGATGCACAGGCCGCAGCCGATGCAGCGCAGGTAGTTGATCTGGTAGTCCGCGCCGTACCGCTCGCCGGGCGAGTACCGCGCCTCTTCGGTGTTGTTGCCGCCCTCGACGAAGATCGCGTCCGCCGGGCACGCCCAGGCGCACAGCTCGCAGCCGACGCACTTCTCCAGCCCGTCCGGATGCCGGTTGAGCTGGTGGCGGCCGTGGTAGCGGGGTGCGGCCGGGGCGCCTGCCTCGGGGTACTCCTCGGTCGCGACCTTCTTGAACATCATCCCGAAGGTGACGCCGAATCCCTTGATGGGATTGAGGAAGTCAGTTGCCGCCATCTTCTGTTCCTTCCTGTGCGGCCGCCGCGGTGACGCCGGCCGGCTTGCGCCGCGCGGCCTTCGCCTCCGCCTTGGCCAGCGCCTTCTGCCGCGGCGTCGCGTCCGGGACCCGCAGGTCGAGCGGCGGCAGCGGGTAGCCGCTTCCGGCCAGGTCCACGTAATCCGATTCGGGCAGCTTCTTGTCCGGCAGCGCGAGGCTCAGCAGCACGAGCACCACCAGCACGATGCCGACGCCGACGAGGATCTGCGGCCAGCTCCACTGGACCGTCTTGATCGCGACCACGACCACGATCCACACCAGGTTGACCGGGACCAGGACCTTCCAGCCCAGCCGCATGAACTGGTCGTACCGCAGCCGCGGGAGCGTGCCGCGCAGCCAGATGAAGCCGAACAGCAGAATGAACGTCTTGGCGAAGAACCAGAGGACCGGCCACCAGTTCTGGTTCAGCGCCGAATCGTCGCCGACGAACGGGAACCGCCAGCCGCCGAGGAACAGCGTGGTGCAGAACGCGGAGACGATCACCATGTTGACGTACTCGGCGAGGAAGAACATCGCGAACTTCATCGAGCTGTACTCGGTGTGGAAGCCGCCGACCAGCTCGGATTCGGCCTCCGGGAGGTCGAACGGCGCGCGGTTCGTCTCGCCGACCATCGAGATCACGTAGATCACGAAGCTCGGGATGAGCATGTAGAAGTACCAGCCGTGCGACTGCGCCTGCACGATTTCCGACGTCTGCAGCGAACCGGAGTACAGGATCACCGCGACGATCGAGAGGCCCATCGCGATCTCGTAGGAGATCACCTGCGCCGCCGAGCGCATGCCGCCGAACAGCGGGTACGGCGAGCCGGAAGCCCAGCCCGCCAGCACGATGCCGTACACGCCGACCGACGAGCAGGCGAGGATCACCAGCACGCCGACCGGGAGGTCCATCAGCTGCAGCACCGTCCGGTGCCCGAAGATCGAGACGACCGGGCCGAACGGGATGGCCGACAGCGCGATCAGCGCGGGGACCGCGGACAGCACCGGCGCGAGGAAGTACACCTTGCGGTCGGCGGTGTCCGGGATGATCTGCTCCTTGAACGGGAGCTTGATCGCGTCGGCGAGCGACTGCAGGTAGCCGCCGGGGCCGACCCGGTTGGGGCCGGGCCGGTTCTGCATCCGGCCGATCGCCTTGCGCTCCCACACGATCAGGAAGATCGTCAGGACCGGCCCGATCAACAGGACCACGACCGCCTTGATCAGGACGAGCCACCACGGGTCGTCGGCGAGGAGCCGAGCCCGTTCCGCGGCGTCCGGGTACGCGGCGAGGAACTGCGTGAGCTGCGGGCTCACTGGTCACCTCCGGAGATCTGCACGAGCGCGCCGTGTCCGGCGGCGAGTGCGGCGCGGACGGCCGAGCCGTCGGAGTTGCCGGGCAGCCACACCACGCCGTCCGGCAGGTCGGCGACCTCGACCGGCAGGGTGATCGACCCGCGCTCGTTCGACACCCGGACCGTTCCGCCCAGGCCCTCGGCGGTCTTCGCCGAAAGCCGGGCGACCGGCGGCCGCTGGGTGCCCTTGAGGTGCGGTTCGTCGTCCTGCAGCGAGCCGTTGTCGATCAGCTGCCGCCAGGTGGCGAGCACTGCCTGCCCCGGCCCCGGCTCAGAGCGCCCCAATGTGGCATTGGGTGCGTCAGATGCACCCAATGTGGCATTGGGTGCGTGAGATGCACCCAATGCCACATTGGGGCGGTTGCCGAGGCGAGCGAAATCGGCGGCCGCGGCGGCCGGGGTCTGGGTGAACAGGTCGGCGTCCATTTCGACGGCCAGGGTGTCGAGCACCCGGCCGTCGGAGAGGGAACCGGTGCCCTCCAGCGTGGTGTCGAAGTCGCGGCGGCGGCCCTCCCAGTTGAGGTAGCTGCCGGACTTCTCGACCGCCGGGGCGATCGGCAGGACCACGTCGGCCCGTTCGGTGACCTCGCTCGCCCGCAATTCCAGGCTGACCACGAACCCGGCGTTGTCGAGCGCGCGGCGGGCCAGGTCCGGGTCGGGCAGGTCGTTCGGGTCGACGCCGCCGACCACCAGCGCGTCCAGCTGTCCGCCGGAAGCGGCCTGGAGGATGCCGGTGACGTCGCGGCCCGGTTCGGCCGGAAGCTCGGCACCCCACTGCTTCCCGACCTCGGCGCGGGCCGCCGCGTCGGCGACCGAGCGGCCGCCCGGCAGAAGCGTGGGCACACAACCGGTTTCGAGCGCGCCCCGGTCGCCCGCGCGGCGCGGGATCCACGCCAGCCGGGCTCCGGTGCGGGCGGTGAGCCGCAGCAGCGCGGAGAACAGGCCGGGGATTTCCGCGGCCCGCTCGCCGACCAGGATCACCGCGCCCTCGCCGCTGAGCGCCGCGTCAACGTCGGCCGCGTGCTGCGCGATCCCGTCCACTGCGGCCGCTTCGCCGCCGGGAACGCAGGCCAGCAGTTCGCCGAAGGTCTTGCGCACCGAGGAGGTCGTCCACTGTCCCAAGTGGACGACGCGGGTGCGGTTCTTGCGCGCCGCCTTGCGCAGCCGCAGGAACACGATCGGCGCTTCGTCCTCGGGCTCGAACGCCACGCACAGCACCGTCTTGGCCCGTTCGATCTCGCCGAACGTCACGCCGGTTTCCGGCGTGGTGCCCACGACCGTCGACCCGAGGAACGCGAGCTCCTCGTCCGAGTGCGCGCGGGTGCGGAAGTCGATGTCGTTGGTGCGCAAGGCGATCCGGGCGAACTTCGAGTACGCGTAGGCGTCCTCGACGGTCAGCCTGCCGCCGGTGAGCACCGCGCCGCCCTTGCCCTCGCGGGCCTTCAGCAAGCCTTCCGCGGCGGTCCGGAGCGCGTCGGTCCAGGACGCTTCCTCCAGCTCGCCGTCGGCGTTGCGGACGAGCGGACGGCGGATCCGGTCACCGGCCTGCACGTAGCGGAACGCGAACCGGCCCTTGTCGCACAGCCATTCCTCGTTCACCTCCGGGTCGTCGCCGGCCAGCTTGCGCTGGACCTTGCCGCGCCGGAAGTCGGTGCGCTCGGCGCAGCCGGACGAGCAGTGCTCGCACACGCTCGGCGAGGAGACGAGGTCGAACGGCCGCGACCGGAACCGGTACGCCGCGCTGGTGAGCGCGCCGACCGGGCAGATCTGGATCACGTTGCCGGAGAAGTAGCTCTGGAACGGTTCGCCGCCGGTGGTGCGCGAGGCGAGGTCCAGCACGTCGGCGGTTTCCGCGGTGCCGATCTGCTGGTGCGCGCCGCGTTCGAGCAGCGCGATGAACGGGTCGCCGGCGATCTGGTCGGAGAACCGGGTGCAGCGCTGGCACAGCACGCAGCGTTCCCGGTCGAGCAGCACCTGCGACGAGATCGGCAGCGGCTTCGGGAACGTGCGCTTCGTGTCCACGAACCGCGATTCCGCGCGGCCGTGCGCGAGCGCCTGGTTCTGCAGCGGGCACTCGCCGCCCTTGTCGCAGATCGGGCAGTCCAGCGGGTGGTTGATGAGCAGCAGCTCCATCACGCCCTGCTGCGCCTTGTCCGCGACCGGCGAGGTGAGCTGCGTCTTGACCACCATGCCGTCGGCGACCGTCATCGTGCACGAGGCCTGCGGCTTCGGCATCGGACGGCCGCCCATTTCGACCTCGACCAGGCACTGGCGGCACGCGCCCGCCGGGTCGAGCAGCGGGTGGTCGCAGAAGCGAGGGATGCTGGTGCCGAGCCGTTCGGCGGTGCGGATCAGCAGCTCGCCCTTGGGCGCGATGACCTCTTCGCCGTCGATGGTCAGCTTGACGTAGCCCTCGGGGACCGGCGTTTCCGCCGTTTCGGGCTTGTCGGGGGCGATCGTCATGCCTGCGCTCCCACCAGTTCTCGCTTGTTGCTCTCACACAAGGCCAGGAACTCGTCCCGGAAGTACTTGATGCCGCTCTGGATCGGCGACACCGCGCCGTCGCCGAGCGCGCAGAACGAGCGGCCGAAGATGTTGTCGCACACGTCGAGGAGGGTGTCGATGTCCTCCTCGGTGCCGTGGCCCTCGACCATCCGCTCCAGGATCTGCGCCAGCCAGTACGTGCCCTCGCGGCACGGCGTGCACTTGCCGCAGGACTCGTGCTCGTAGAACTGCGTCCACTTCATGACCGCCCACGGCACCGAAACGGTCTCGTTGAAGACCTGCACCGCGGTGGTGCCGAGCATCGAACCGGCCTCGGCCGCGCCCTCGAAGTCGAGCGGGACGTCGAGGTGCTCGGCGGTGAACATCGGCGTCGACGAACCGCCGGGCGTCCAGAACTTGAGCGGGATGCCGTCCTTCATGCCGCCGGCCAGCTCCAGCAGTTCGCGCAGCGTGGTGCCGAGCGGGCATTCGTACTGCCCGGGCTTCTCGACGTGGCCGGAGATCGAGTAGATCTTCGGACCGGGCGACTTTTCGCGGCCCATCTCGCGGAACCACGACGAACCGGCGTTGATGATGTACGACGCGGACGCGATGGTCTCGACGTTGTTCACCGTCGTCGGCGCGGCGTACAGACCGGCGGCGGCGGGGAACGGCGGCTTGAGCCGGGGCTGCCCGCGACGGCCTTCGAGCGAGTCCAGCAGCGCGGTTTCCTCGCCGCAGATGTACGCGCCGGCCCCGGCGTGCACGGTCAGCTCGAGGTCCCAGCCGGTGCCGAAGATGTTCTTGCCGAGGTAGCCCTTCGCGTACGCCTCGCGCGCGGCCGCGTTGAGCCGGCGGATGCAGTGCAGCGCCTCGCCCCGGACGTAGATGAAGCAGTGGTGCGACCGCATCGCGTACGAGGCGATGATGCAGCCCTCGATCAGCGAATGCGGGTCCGCCATCATCAGCGGAATGTCCTTGCAGGTACCGGGTTCGCCCTCGTCGGCGTTGATCACCAGGTAGTGCGGCTTGTCCTCGTTGGGCGGCATGAACGACCACTTCACGCCCGCCGGGAAGCCCGCGCCGCCGCGGCCGCGCAGACCGGAGTCCTTGACCACCTGCACGAGTTGCTCGGGCGTGGCGGCCAGCGCCTTGCGCGCCGCGATGTAGCCCTCGAGCGCCTCGTACGTTTCGATGCGCCAGGATTCCGGGGACAGCCAGCGCTTCGTGAGGACCGGAGTGATGGGATCAGCCATTACTTCTTCTCCACTTCAGGAAGCGGAACATCCTGTGCACCGGGGGCGGACCAGCCGCGGTCGGCTGCGATCTGCGCGCCGCGCAAGGTCTCGACCGCTTGCGACGGACCGTCCACGGCACTGCGGTAAGCGGCCTCGTCCTCGGGCCAGAACCCGGCGAGCTGCCGCTCCGCGCCCTTGAAGTCGGTCAGCGCCGCACCGCGCGTCGGGGCGGGCTTTTTCCCTGCCTGCAACGCGTCCACGAGCGCGACCGCCTGCTCCGGCGTCTGGTTGTCGAAGTACTCGTAGTTCACCTGGATGACCGGGCCGAGGTCGCAGGCGGCGAGACATTCCGCGTGCTCCAAGGTGATCGAGCCCTGTTCACCCGGCGTGCCCGCGGTTTCCTCGTGCCCCAGCGGCTTTTCCGCGGAACCGAGGTGCGTCTGGAGCTTCTTGTAAATGTCGTCGCCGCCGAGCGCCGCGCACAGCGTGTTGGTGCAGACGCTCACCAGGTGCTCGCCGCACGGGCGGCGCTTGTACATGGTGTAGAACGTCGCGACCGCGCTGACCTCGGCGTCGGTCAGGTCGAGATGCTGCGCGCAGAAGGCGATGCCTTCCTGGCTCACGTAGCCCTGCACCGACTGCACCAGGTGCAGCATCGGCAGCAGCGCCGAACGCGACATCGGGTAGCGGGCGATGATTTCCTTCGCCTCGCGGTGCGTGTCGGCGTCGAATACGTCCGCCGCCGGTGTGTCGGCGAGGATTCCCTCGGCGACGGACGGGTCGGGCGCGATCGCGGCGACGTCGGTGTCGGCTCCCGCGGCCGCGTAGGTCTTCGTCGCGTCGTGCGGCCCCGGCTCCGGGACTGCGGTCGGGTTCGTCATCGGTCAACTCCCCCCAGAACCGGGTCGATCGAAGCGATCACGACGACGAGGTCGGCCACCAGGCCGCCTTCGGCCATCGCGGGCATCGCCTGCATGTTCACGAAACTCGGCTCCCGCAGGTGCACGCGAAGCGGGCGGGTGCCGCCGTCGGACACCAGGTGCGCGCCGATCTCGCCGCGCGGCGATTCGACCGGCGCGTAGACCTGGCCCGGCGGCACGTGGAAGCCCTCGGTGACGAGCTTGAAGTGGTGGATCAGGGATTCCATCGACTGGCCCATGATCTTCTTGACGTGGCCGAGCGAGTTGCCCATGCCGTCGCTGCCGATGGACAGCTGCGCGGGCCAGGCGATCTTCTTGTCCTCCACCATGACCGGGCCCGGCTCGGCCATCTTCGCGACCTGCTTCATGATCCGCAGGCTCTGGTGGATTTCCTCGAGCCGCAGCAGGTACCGCGCCCAGCTGTCCGCGTCGGTCGAGGTCGGCACGTCGAACTCGATCTCGTCGTAGCGCGAGTACGGCTCGGTCTTGCGCAGGTCCCACGGCAGGCCCGCGGCGCGCAGCACCGGGCCGGTGATGCCGAGTTCGAGGCACGCGTCCAGCGGCAGCACGCCGACGTCCTTGAGCCGGTTCCGCCAGATCGGCTGACCGGTGAACATCTTGTCGTACAGCGGAAGCCGCTTGTCCATGAGCTTGCAGAAGTCGAGGACCTTTTCCGTCCAGTCCTCGGGGAAGTCCTGCGCGAGCCCGCCGGGCCGGATGAACGCGTGGTTCATCCGCAGGCCGGTCAGGTACTCCAGCAGGTGCATGGCTTCTTCGCGCTCGCGGAAGCCGAGCGTCATCGCGGTGGTGGCGCCGAGGTCCATGCCGCCGGTCGCGATGAACACCAGGTGCGAGGTGATCCGGTTGAGCTCGAGGAGAAGCACGCGCAGCAGTTCCGCACGCGGCGGGGCCTTGATGCCCAGCAGTTTCTCGACGCCGAGGCAGTAGCACATCTCGTTGGACAGCGGGGCGAGGTAGTCCGCGCGGGTCACGAAGGTGACGCCCTGGGTCCAGTTGCGGAACTCCGCGCTCTTCTCGATGCCGGTGTGCAGGTAGCCGACGACCGCGCGCAGCTGCGTGACCGTCTCGCCTTCCAGCTCCAGCACGAGCCGGAGCACGCCGTGCGTCGACGGGTGCTGCGGGCCCATGTTGATGACCATGCGATCGTCGTGCTGGGCGTCGCCGAGCACTTCGTCCCAGTCCCCGCCGGAGACGTGGTAGACGGGGCCTTCGGTGGTGTCCCGGACTTCCGCGTACTCGGCTTCCGTCGTTTCGTTGGTGCTGGTCACGAGTACGACCTCCGCTGGTCTGGCGGCGGGATTTCCGCGCCCTTGTATTCGACCGGGATCCCGCCGAGCGGGTAGTCCTTGCGCTGGGGGTGGCCGTCCCAGTCGTCCGGCATGAAGATGCGGGTGAGCCCGGGGTGGCCGTCGAAGACGATGCCGAACATGTCGTAGGCCTCGCGCTCGTGCCAGTCCGCCGTCGGGTAGACCGGGACGAGGGACGGGACGTGCAGGTTGTCCATGTCCATCGTGACTTCGAGGCGGATCCGGCGGCGGTAGGTCATCGACAGGAAGTCGTAGACCGTGTGCATCCGCTGCGGGACGTCCACGCCGTAGTCGACGCCGGTGACCGCCAGCAGCATTTCGAACCGCAGGCCCGGGTCGTTGCGCAGGACCTTGGCGATGTCGACGAGGTGCTCGCGGCTGACGTAGAAGGTGATCTCGCCGCGGTCCACAGTGGTCTGAAGGATCGCGGTCGGCGGGATCTTGTTGTCCGCCAAGGCGGCCATGAACTCGTCGGCGAACTCGTCGAACCAGCCGCCGTACGGGCGCTCCGCGGGCGGCGGGCTGTAGGCGGGCAGCCGCAGGCCGCCGTAACCGGAGGTGTCCCCGCTGCCGCGGACACCGAACATGCCCTTGCGCTCGCGTCCGGCGACGACCGGTTCGGCCGCGCCGGGGCCGTGCGCTTCGAGGCCTGCTTCGGGCCGCTCCGCGCTGGACTGCGGGCCGCCGGTTTCGGGAGTCTCTTCGGGGTTCTCAGGCACCGGTGCTCACTTCTTCGCGTACTTGATCGAGGACGGGATCAGCTCGGTACGGGCCCCGCTGGCCGCGCGGATCGCGGCGCGGCGGGCGTTGATCGGCTCGTCCTGGATCTTGGCGTGCAGCTTGAGGATCGCGTCGAGCAGCATTTCCGGCCGCGGCGGGCACCCCGGCAGGTACATGTCGACCGGCACGATGTGGTCGACGCCCTGCACGACGGCGTAGTTGTTGAACATCCCGCCGGACGACGCGCAGACGCCCATCGAGAGGACCCACTTGGGCTCGGCCATCTGGTCGTAGATCTGGCGCAGGACCGGGGCCATCTTCTGGGTCACCCGGCCGGCCACGATCATCAGGTCGGCCTGGCGCGGCGTCGCGGAGAACCGCTCCATGCCGAACCGCGCGATGTCGTAGCGCGAACCGCCGACCGACATCATCTCGAACGCGCAGCAGGCGAGCCCGAACGTGGCGGGCCACAGCGAGTTCTTGCGTGCCCAGTTGACCAGTCCCTCGAGGCTGGCAAGAAGGATGCCGTTGGGGAGTTTTTCTTCGAGGCCCATGGGTTCAGTTCCAATCCAGGCCGCCGCGCCGCCACACGTAGGCGTACGCGAACCCGACCGTCACGATGAACAGCACGATCTCCACCAGGCCGAAGACACCGAGTGCGTTGGCGTTCACCGCGAACGGGTAGAGGAACACCATCTCGATGTCGAACAGGATGAAGAGCATGGCCGTGATGTAGTAGGCCACCGGCATCCGGCCGCCGCCGACGAGCGGCTGCGGCGACGGTTCAATGCCGCACTCGTAGGCAGCGGTCTTCGCGCGGTTGTACCGCTTCGGCCCGACGAGCGGACCCAGCAGCACGGAGAACACGGCGAACCCCGCCGCGAGCACGAAAAGCAGAACGAGCGGCAGATACACGTTGAGTCCGGGCGCCGCCGGTCCGGGATCGGCCTGCGCCAGCACGGGCACCATCAGCACGGGGTCTTCGCCATCCTTTCCGCGCCGCTGCGGGTTGTTCTCGGGTGGTGGTCCGAGTTCTCGGTTGCGCACCCTAAGGGAGCTGGGTCACACCGCCGAGGGTCAGGGCGCCCTTACGGCCCGTGTCCGACCCACCACCTGCTTGTGAAATAGTTCACAAGCGACGAGTCGCGGTTGTGAAGCGATTCACAAAGCATGGGGGGAGTGTAGGACGTGAGTCACACTCTTGTCCCGAGGGGTTATGGACTAAGGCAGCCCTAACTAGACAGAACGATCCCCCAGGCCCACCCCCGCGCACAATCGCGAGACCAGCGGTAAAGCCCGATTCAAGAACCGCGCCGAGCAGAACCCCCGACTCGATCTTGTGACGTATCACACTGACCGGCCGGACAACCATTGCTCCACCCGGGTAATGCTCCGGCCCCGGAACGCCCGTGCCGCCCCGAAACCTGGCTCCCGAACGCCCTCGTCACGCCCGGCCCAGAACGCCCCAATGTGGCATTGGGTGCATGTCACGCACCCAATGCCACATTGGGGCGGGTGGCGAGAGGTCAGCGCGGGCTGGGGGTGACGCGGGCCAATGCCGCGATCAACCGATCCACCCCATCGCCCCCACGAGCGTCGTAACACCCGGAAAGCCCCTTGTACACCAAGGGAAGAATCTTGTTGACCCGCAACCCGTACTTGGTAGCCGCGTGCATGATCTTCGGCTTCCCGATCAACTTCGCGAACACGTTCCCCAGCCGGTAATACCCGCCCATCAGCTCGCCGACAGCACGGGGATACCCCTCCAACGCCCGCTCCCGAGACGGCCCCTCCGGCCGAGCCAACGCCTGCACCACAGCCTCAGCCGCGAGCTGCGCCGACTCCATCGCCGCCGAAATCCCCTCGCCGTTGAACGGGCTCACCATCCCCCCGGCGTCGCCGAGCAGCAGCAGCCCGTTCCGGTAATGCGGCGTCCGGTTGAACCCCATCGGCAACCCGGCCCCGCCGACCTTGCCGATGGCGTTCTCCTCGCGGTACCCCCATTCCTCAGGAGTCCCGTCAAGCCACTGCCGCAACAACGCGCGATAGTCGGTGTTCCGGAACGACGCCGAGGTCGACAGCATCCCCAGCCCGACGTTGACCGTCCCGTCCCCCAACGGAAACGCCCACCCGTACCCAGGCAGCAGCTTCGGATCCCGAGGATCAGACCGGTCCCACAGCTCAAGATGACCCTCGATGAACGGGTCATCATGCTTGGGACTCTTGTAGTACCGCCGAACCGCGACCCCCATCGGCCGCTTCTCGTTCTTGTCGATCCCCACGCTCAACGCCAGACGCGCCGACACCCCGTCGCAAGCCAGCACCAACGGCGCCCGATAACTGACCGGCGTCTTCTCCGGCCCGACCTTCGCCTCAACCCCCACGACCCGGCCGGAAGCATTGGTAATCGCCCCCGTGACCGTGGTCCGCTCGTACAACCGAGCCCCAGCCTTCACCGCGGTCTTCGCCAGCAGGTCATCAAAGTCGTGCCGAGTACGCGAGACGCCGTAAGGCGGGTAATCAGTGAGATCCGGCCAATCGAACTCCAGCGTCAGATCCCCGGTGAGAATCCGCAGCCCCCGGCTCCGCACCCAGCCCGCTTCCTCGCTGGTGTCCAGACCGAGGTCGATCAACTGCTTCACACCCCGCGGCGTGAGCCCGTCCCCGCACACCTTCTCGCGCGGAAAGACGGTCTTCTCCAGCAGCAGCACGTCCACCCCGGCGCGCGCGAGGTAGGTGGCCACGGTCGAACCAGCCGGTCCAGCCCCGACCACGATCACTTCGGCGTCGTGGTCCGGGCTGCGGCGCGAAGTCGTCATGCCGCCGAGTTTAGGCAGGCTTGCGCGCTCGGTGGATCGCGACGACGCCGAATGTGAGGTTCAGCCACTCCACCTCGGTCCATCCGGCGCTCGCGATGATCTCGCCGAGCCCGCGCTGATCAGGCCAGGCGAGCATCGATTCGGCCAGGTAGGAGTAGGCCTCGGGGTTGGTCGAGGACCGGCTGCCGACCCAGGTGAGCAGCTTGAGGACGAACCGCCGGTAGATGAACCGGATGGGGGCGAAGGTGGGCGTCGACACCTCGCAGATCACCAGCCTGCCGCCCGGTTTGACCACCCGCAGGATCTCCGCGAGCGCGCCCTTGGTGTCGACGAAGTTCCGCAGCGCGAGGGAGATGGTGACGGCGTCGAAGCTGTTGTCGGCGAACGGCAGGCACATCGCGTCCGCGGCGACCATCGGCACCTTCCGGTGCAGGCCCGCCTTGAGCATCCCGACGGAGAAGTCTGCGGCGAGGCACCAGGCTCCGCCGCGCGCGTACTCGACGGTGGACACCCCGGTGCCCGCCGCGAGGTCGAGCACCTTCTCCCCCGGTTTGGCGTCCAGCACGCGCGCCGTGGTGGTGCGCCAGCGCCGGTCGAACCCGAACGTCATGAACGAGTTCGCCCGGTCGTAACCGGACGCGACGCCGTCGAACATCGCGGCGACTTCGTGCGGATCCTTGTCCAGGCTCGCTCGGGGCATGGGTCCGAGATTAGTCCGTCCGTGCCGCGCGGTCGCGCGGGAGCAGGACGCTGGCGGCGACCAGCCACGCCAGCCCGCCGAACCGGCCGACCGGGATCAGCGGATACAGCGCCGGGGTCAGCAGCGACAGCGAGGCGAGCACCGCGGCCGCGGCGACCACCAGCCCGGCGACCGACAGCCAGCGCGGCAGCAGGTTCAGGAACAATGCGGGCACCGCGATCCCGGCGATCAGCAATGCCAGCGGCACCACGAAGCCCGGCCCGCCGGACGCGAACGCGAGGCTGGTCAACGCGCGCGCCACCGCCGGCGTCTCGCTGGACTGCGCGGCGGTCCAGGTGATCAACCCGCTCATCGCGAGCGCGGCCGCGGACAGCACGCCGCCGGTCAACCCGATCACCGCGCCCGGTGCCGCGACGCCGAGCCGCCGCTGTCTGCGATAGGCGGTCGCGGCCCAGACCGCCAACGGAACCGACGCGCCGAACACCGCGAACGCGAGCAGCTGCACAACGCCCTGGTTGCCGCCGATATACGCGGCGACCTCAGCCGCACTGGAATCCGGCCGCGTCCCCGTCGCCCCGAGCACCGCCGACGCGACGGTCAGCGCTCCGAACGCCAGCGCCGGTGCCAGCAAGGGCGGACCGCCCTGCCGAGTCATGGTCGTCATAGCAAACCTCCAGGTCAATTAGTTTCACTAGTGTAACGATTACACTGGCGTAATGGATTGTCAAGCGATACGGTTCAGGGCATGCAAGGACCTCCGCAGTTCGGCAGCGCTTTCCTGCTGGCCCAGCTGGGCGCACACGCGACCCAGCGCTTCGCCGAACGCGTCGCGGACCTGGGCCTGACCCCGCCCCAGACCGGCCTGCTCCGGGCGATCGCGCGGCGGCCCGGCGAGAGCCAGCAGGCGCTGGCCGCGGAACTGGGCACGCCGCCGACCCGGCTGGTCGCCCTCGTCGACGGCTTGGAGCAGCAGGGCCTGATCGAACGCCGTCGCAATCCGCAGGACCGGCGCCTCTACGCGGTTTTCCTGAGCGACAAAGGCCAGGAGACGATGGCCGCACTCGCGAAAGCCGCCACAGCACACGAAGACGAGATGATGGCCGCACTGTCCACAGAGGAACGTTCGGTGCTGCGCGACCTGCTGGCCCGAGTCGCCGCCGACCACGACCTAACCCCCGGCGTCCACCCCGGCTACCGCGGCTAGTTGTCCTTTGTCAGCCCAGCGCGGCGAGCATTCCGCGGACTGAGTTCGGCCAAGCGAACTCCTCCGCCCGCGCCCTCGCGGCTGCCCGCCGGATCTCTTCAGGACTATCCAGCAGGCCGGTCACCGCGCTGGCGAACGCGGGCGCGTAGTCATCCACCGCCGCCCCGCACCCGGGCCGCACGATCTCCCGCAATGCCGAGGACGCCGAAACCACTACCGGCGTACCGGAAGCAAGCGCCTCCAAAGCCGCTAGCCCGAACGTCTCATGCGGTCCCGGAGCCAGCGAAACATCCGCGCTGGCCAGCAATCGAGCCACCTCGCCGCGTCCAGCCAAGAAGCCGAGGAACGTCACCGGCAAGCCCCGGGCCCGCCGTTCCAATGCCCGTCGTCGCGGACCGTCCCCCGCAATCACCAACCGCACCCGCGCGCCGGACTCAGTCAGCTCGGCGACCGTATCCACGCTCCGCTCAACATGTTTCTCCGGCGACAACCGACCACAATGGACAATCAACGCGTCGGCACCGCCAGCCAGCGCCGACCGCCACCCGGAATCCCGCATCGACGGCGCGAACGTCGCCAGATCCACCCCTAGCGGCACCCGCCGGACGTTGGGCGCGGCGATCCGCTCGAACTCCGCGTGTGCGAAGGCTGTAGTGCACACCACCGTGTCGTACGACGCCGCCATCCGCCGGTTGGCGGCATCCGCGACGTGCCGGGCCATCGCGCCGGGCAGCAAAAACTGTTCCAGCAACCGGTCCAGCCGCTCGTGCGAAATGACCATGCTGGGCACGCCGTTCCGCCGCGCCCAGACGCCCATCCCGCGCAGGGTCAACCGGTCGGACACCTCCAGCCGGTCCGGTTCCAGCCGCCGCAGCACCGCGCGGACCCGCTGCGGATCGACCGCGCGGTACCCGCCGGTGCCGGGAATTTGCAAGGCAGGCAACGAATACCGGCACACCCCGGTCGGCAGGCTTTCCACCGCGTACCGCCGCCCCGGCACGACCAGCGTCACCCGGTGCCCGCTGGCGACGTACCCCGCGCCGAGGTGGTTCAGCGCGGTCCGCAGCCCGCCGGACCGCGGTCCGTAGAAGTTCGCCAGCTGGACGATGTGCATGGCTCAAGCCGCACGCGCGACTCGGCCCTGTACCGCTTCGTAGTGCCCGACCAACTCCCGGCACACCGCGGGCCACGTCCGGCCCAGAACCACTTTCCGCGCCTTCTCGCCCAGCCGGGCCCGCAACGCCGCGTCGCGCAGGTCGTTGACCTTGGCAACCAGCGCCGGGCCGAACGCCTCCCGGTCAGCCGGCAGCAAATACCCGGTACGGCCTGGCAAGACGAGATCCTTCGGGCCGCCCGCGTCCGGCGCGAGCACCGGCAGTCCGGACGCCATCGCCTCCTGCACCGCCTGACAGAACGTCTCGTGCGGTCCGGTGTGCACGAAAACGTCGAGGCTCGCGTACGCGACCGAAAGCTCGTCACCGTACTTCGCGCCGAGGAAAGCCGCGCCAGGCAACCGTTCCCGCAACGACGGCAGCTCAGGTCCGTCGCCGACGACGACCACGCGCACGCCCGGCATCCCGGCCAGCACGGTCAGCCGGTCGACCTCCTTCTCCGGCGCGAGCCGTCCGACGAACCCGACCAGCAGCTCGCCGTTCGGCGCGAGTTCCGCGCCCAGCGCCGGATCCGCGTGCGCCGGGGAAAACCGGCTGATGTCCACGCCGCGCGCCCAGCGGTGCACGCGCGGAACGCCGTGCAGTTTCAGCTGTTCGATCGAGTCCGACGACGGCGCGAGCGTCCGGTCGGCCCGCGAGTGCAGGCGGCGCACCCAGCGCCAGGCCGCCCGCGCGCCGATGCCGAAGCCGTACGACGTGGCGAACCCGGCGATGTCGGTCTGGTAGACGGCGATCGACGGCACCCGCAGCCGTCTGGCCGCGGCGAGCCCGCGCGCGCCGACCACGAACGGCGAGGCCAGGTGCACGACGTCCGGGCCGAAATCGGCCAGCGCGGTCAGCACGGTGCGCGTCGGCAGGCCGATCGGCAGCGAGTTCACGCCGGGGAAGTCCAGCGCCGGAATGCGGACGACCGGCGCGCCGCGGTAACTCGCCGGACCCGGTCCCGGGGCGACGACCAGCACGTCGTGCGCGGATTCGACCAGGTGCTCGACGACCCGCAGCACGGAATTCGTCACGCCGTTCACCTGGGGCAGGAAACTTTCGGTGACTATGGCGACTCGCACGGCGTCACTGTCGCAAAACCGCAGGCAGGGCGGGCCAATCCCGCGTAACCGACCGGCCAACGGTGGCGAAACACTCCGCAGCGTCCGCGCCCGGGCGCCGACCGTCGAAGAATTCGCCACGACATGTCATCTTCCGGTCGTGTCCCGGACACCAGGAACGCCCAGACTAAGCAGGCATGACCCTCTTGTCCTCCAGGCCGTCGCGGCCCGTGGAACCCGGGCTGCTCTCCCGAGCACTCGAGGTCGCGGGGCGGCTGGCGAACGACGCCACCGACGTGATCACCGCGACCGCGGGCCGCGGCGCGCACCCGGCGACGCTGGATTCGCCGTTCGACTGGGTCACCGACACCGATCGGATCCTGGAACGGCACACCCGCCGCGTGCTGACCGCGGAGTTCCCCGGAATCCCGGTGGTAGGCCACGAATTCGGCGCCGACCACGGCGCGGACGTCGCGGAGTACCGCTGGGTGGTCGACTCCGTGGACGGCACCGCGAACTACGTCGCCGGAGTGCCGTGGTGCGCCTACAGCCTCGCCCTGGTCGACGCGAGCGGCCCGGTGGTGGGCGTCGTCGCCGACCCGTACCGGGCGCAGATCTACGCCGCCGCCCGCGGCCGGGGAGCCCGCGCGAACGGAAAACCGCTGAAACTGGTCGACCGCGCGGGCACCGCCGGAGCGATCGTCTGCACCGAACTGGCGCGCAAGGGCCCGTGGCCGGGAATGGGCGAGTTCATCGAACGAGCGGCAGCCGCCCACACCGGGGTGCGGGTGCTGGGGTCGGCCGCCCTGTCGATCGCCCAGGTCGCGCTGGGGCACGCCGCCGCGGCGGTGCTGCACAGCTACCACGAATGGGACGTCGCGGGCTCAGTCGCAATGGCGATCGAGGCGGGCGCGGTGGTGCTGGACAAACATGGCGAGGACGCTGCCCTGCCTACCGACGGACTGCTGGTCGCCGCACCCGGCGTCGCCGACGAAGTACTCGGCTGGTGGCAGGAAACCGCCGGAACCTGAAGTTCGTGAGGGCCACCCTGAGGGAATCTGATTCCCTCAGGGTGGCCTTCACGAACCGTGCCGAGCCACCCGAAGCTCACACCTTCGCGGGGATCGGTTCCGGAGCGGACGCGGACCGGTCCCGCTTCATCAACCGGCGCAACCACCACAGCAGCGGGCCCGCCACCAGCCACGTGATCAGCACCGTCATGCCCACCGGCAGCAGCGTCAACGTCGCGGTCCGGCCGGCGACCCTGGTCAGCTCGGGGTTCGTCGCGTCGTACTCGATCGCCACCAGCTGGCCGGCGGCGAGGCCCGACGGGTACAGCACCCCGGTCGGCGGGCTGTGCACGATGCCGTCCGGGGTCTGGTACTGGATGATCGTGCGGTCGAAGGCCACCGACTCGACCGTCGCGTTCGCCGTGCCCAGGTGCGATTCGATCGCGCTGTCGTTGCGGAACGCGGCGAAAACCAGGCTCACGCACATCACCGTGAGCAGCACAGCCACGCCCAGCACGGCGAACCACGCGATCCGCCGTGCCTTCACACTCCTGGCTGCCACACCGAGAGTTTAGTCGGGTGCACCGACCAGCTCGGCACTCGGCAGCCAGTGCGCCCGGTACAGCACGTGCAGGTTGTACGAGTTCACCAGCAGCTGAGACGTCCAATGCAGCTGAAAACACTTGTGCTGCGCCGATTCCTCGCCCGGAGCCGAACCAGGGGCTCCGAACGCGAGGTCGAAGAAGTCCTCGGCGGTGTGCCGGAAGACCGCCGGGCTGCCGGTCAGGAACATCGTGTTCGCGTGGAACCGGTCGAGCAGCCGGTCCCGGATGGGCCATCCCGGCCAGTCGATCGGCCGCCGATCGGCCGGGACCCGCACCGTATGCGGCCGGGACGGGCCGAGCGCTGCCCGCAGCCGCGGCCACTGCGAGGGGCGCAGGTGCGCGGTGTGCTGGCTCAGCACGAGATCCAGCGGACGACCGGCGAACTCCGGTTCCTCGGGAATCCGGCCGGTGCGCAACGGCAGGTGGATGATCGTGTGCCGGGACCGCGAGGCCAGCAGCCACAGCACCCCGATCCGGTACGCCGCGCCGCGGTCGACGTACATCTCCACGTGCGACATCTCCGTGCCCGGAGCGACCTCGAACAACAGCGCGGTGTCCAGAACGGGATCAGGGCGCAGCACCCGCCACTCCCGGCCGTCGAGCCGGGCGTGGCGGAGCTGCGCCCGCACTTTCATGGCCACGGAAATCCTCCTCCTGGAGCGGAACTCTCCAGGATCCCGCGGCCAGGCAAGCGAATTTCAGTGCCGCTCAGCCGCCGCCAGCGCGCGGTGGTTCGCCTGGATCTGGTCCCACGCCTTCGGCTTCGCCGGAACGGCGGCGAACGCCTTGGCCGCCGCGACCGTCCCATTAGGACCGACGGCGGGCTTCCCCTTGGTGAACAACCAGGTCTGGAACAGCTCCTGCAACGGCTTGCCCGACACCTTCTCGGCGAGCGCGATGAAGTCCGGGATCACCGCCGCTTTACCGGCCTTGGCCGTCTGCCACTGCTGGAGGATCGAGAAGAAAGCCTGGTCGCCGACCGTGGTGCGCAACGCCTGCACGGCCATCGCGCCCCGGTCGTACACCGCGCGGTCGAACTGGTTCGGCTCGCCCGGATCGCCCGGCAGGACCTGCCAGAACGGGTCGTCGGCGGCGTAGGAGTCGTACGCGTACTGCGCGAGTTCCGCGGTCGTGCCCTCGCCCTGGTGCTCGGACCACAGGTACTCGGCGTAGGACGCGAAGCCCTCGTTCAGCCAGATGTCGCTCCACTTGCCCAGCGAAACGTTGTCGCCGAACCACTGGTGTGCGTTCTCGTGCGCGATCAGCGTGGTGTTGGAGCCGGCTGCGAAGTTGCGCGCGCCGTAGGTCGGCCGGGTCTGGTTTTCCAGCGAGAAGGTGATCCCGCTGGTCACCACGCCGCCCTCGGCCTCGAACGGATACGGCCCGAACTGCGACGCCAGGAACTCGTCGACCTCCGGCGTCCGCTCCACGCTCGCCTTGGCCGCGTCGAGCGAATCGCCGAGATCCGACCCGTAGGCGGTGATGAACGGCTTGCCGTCCGGCGTGGTGGACTGGACCACGTCGTACTTGCCGACGATGAACGACGTCAGGTAGGTCGCCTGCGGTTTGGTGCTGCGCCAGTTCCACCGCGTCCAGCCGGCCCGCTTCTTGGTTTTCTTCACGAGCGTGCCGTTCGAGATGGCGGCGAGCCCGTCCGGAGCCTCGATCGACACGTCGTAAGTCGCTTTGTCGGTCGGGTGGTCGTTGGAGGGGAACCACCACTGCGCGCTTTGCGGCTCGTCGACCCCGAGCGCCCCGAACGCGCCCTTCTTCCACGTGTTCAGTCCGCCGACCTTCTCCGTCGACGGGCTGTCGGAGTAGCTCACGACGACCGTCGCGGACTGGCCCTTCAGCAGCGGCTGCGCCGGCGTGATCACCAGCTCGCCGTCGCCGTTCTGATTGGTGAACTGCGCGGGCCGGTTGTTCACCAGCACCTTCGACGCCTTGAGCGCGAAGTCAAGGTCGAAGCGCGACAGGTCCTGGGTGGCGGTGAGCAGCAGCGTCGTGGTGCCCGACAGGACGTCGGTCTCCGGCTGGTAGCTCACGCGGATGTCGTAGTGCTGCACGTCCGTGCCGCCGTTGCCGGCGTTCGGGTAGTACGGGTCGCCGACCCCCGGCGCGCCCGGTGCCGGCACTGCCGAGGCGGTGCCTGCCAGCAGCACCGTCGCGACTCCAGCCGCAACCGCCCCGATTCCGGCCCGAGTTCTCGATCGCATGGTTCCTCCAAGGTGGCCAATGCGACCGAACGTATCCACGTGAGCACCCCACAGGTACGTCCGAACGACGGGTTCTTACCCACTGGGAAGATCATCCGGATTCGGCGATCCACCACGCGATGGCGATCGGGATGCCGTACAGGATCGGGCCCGCGTACAGCCCCGGCCACGGTCCCCAGCCGCGCCGCACGGCGAGCCCGGCCATCGCGAACGACCCGGCGATCGCCGCGAACCAGCCGACCCACGGCAGCGACGCGACCGCCTGCTGCCCGGCCGCGCTGCAGATCGCCCTGCTGTCCCCGGCGAAGCAGTTGTCGCTGGCCATCACCAGAAACGACGAGAAATACGAGCACACCAGCCCGATCAGCGCCAGCGCCGCCACCGCCGCGCTGAACCAGGCCCACCGGCCTCGCGGGCGCAGGTCCGCCTCGTTCACGAAATCCCCCATATTCACCGGCCCCCGCCGGTTAAACCGTCCCCACCGCTTCCGCGACCGCGGACTTCAGCCGCGCGTGGAGATTCCGGTGCTGCGCCCGGTCGACCCGGACCTCGACGACCCGCAGGCCCGGCGCGGGCCGCAGCGCGGCACGGAACTCTTCGACCGTCTCGGCCAGGACGTGCGGCACCCGGTAGCCCGCACAGAGCGCACCCAGATCCGCGCCGTGCGGCGTGCCGAAGACGCGCTCGAAGCTCGCCGAGTGTTCCGGCGCGCCCTGCTCCAGCAGCGAGAAAATGCCGCCGCCGTCGTCGTTCAGCACCACGATCGTCAGGTCCGGCAACTGCTCCGCCGGACCGGTGAGCAGGCCGGACGCGTCGTGCAGGAAGGTCAGATCGCCAAGCAGCGCGTACGACGGCGCGCGGTGCACAGTGGCCGCGCCGATGGCCGTCGACACCGTGCCGTCGATCCCGGCGACGCCGCGGTTGCGGTGCACCAGGACGTCCGGACGCAGCCGTCCAGCGAGCGCGACATCGCGCGTCGGGTTCGAGGAGCCGACCACCAGCAGCGCGCCTTCCGGCAGCGCGTCGACCAGCTCCGTCGCCACCCGTACGCCGCTCGGCCACGGCTCGGCGGCCAGCGCCGTCGAAACCGCCTGGCTGGCCGCGGCGTCCGCGCGCTGCCAGCTCGCGAGCCACTCTGGGTCCGCGGGCTTCGTCGGTTCGGCGAACCACTGTCCGACCTGGCGGACGTTGTGCGCGGGCGCGGGCCAGTCCGAATCCGGGCGCACCAGCAGCACCTCGACCTCCGGGTCCGACAGCACCTTCTGGACCTGCCGGAACACCGTCGGACGGCCGAGGCACAGCACCTGCTCGGGCCGGTGCCGCGAGATGAATTCCTCGACGCCCAGCAGCCAGGCTCCGGACGACATCGCGGTCGCGCCGGACAGGCCGAGCCCGCCGGTCTCCGAAACCACCGGCCAGCCGTGCTGTTCGGCCCACTCGCTGGCCGCCTGCGCGCCGGTGTCGCACGCGATCACCAGGCCGTGCCGCGCCGAGGGGACCACGAACGAGGGCAGCGCGCCGAAGTCCGGCAGCTCGGTCCAGCGTTCGCCGTCCGGGCGGCCTTCGAGCGATTCGTACCACTCGCCGTCATCGTCGAGGTCCGGCACGAGCGGCTCGCGGAACGGGATGTTCAGGTGTACCGGCCCGCAGCGCCACTCGCCGTACGCGGCGTTCCACGCGCGGCAGATCTGGCTGCGCCAGTAGGAGTTCTGCCCGGCCCGGCGTTCGGCGACGGCCAGCTCGTCGAAGTAGCGGACCGCGTCGCCGTACAGCTCGTACTGGTTGATCACCTGGCTCGCGCCCGCCGAACGCAGCTCCGGCGGACGGTCGGCGGTGAGCACGATCAGCGGCACGCCCGCCCGGTCGGCCTCCAGCACGGCCGGGTGGAAGTTCGCCGCCGCGGTGCCGGAGGTGCAGACCACCGCCGCCGGACGGCCGGTGCGCGCCGCGATGCCGAGCGCGAGGAACGCCGCGCCGCGCTCGTCGATGCGGACGTGCAGCTGCAGCCGTCCCGAAGCGGCGGCGTCGTAGAGCGCGATGGACAGCGGCGCGTTGCGAGATCCTGGACACAACACGACGTGCGACACGGTGTTGCGGACGAGTTCGTCGACGATGACCCTGGCCTGCGCGGTGGACGGGTTCACCGGCAGGCCCCCGTTAAGGAACCGTCCGACGGGCACTCCCCGGGGGCGGCGTCAGGCACAGCGATCATGTCCACAGGTCCTATTCTCCCAAACGTGGATGACGCCCGAGTTTCCGAGCTGTTCGACCCCGCCGCCTGGTCCGAGGTCGAAGGGTTCTCCTTCACCGACATCACCTACCACCGTTCGCGAGATGCCCGCTCCGGCAAACGGGTGGTCCGGATCGCTTTCGACCGTCCGGAGGTCCGCAACGCCTTCCGCCCGCACACCGTCGACGAGCTCTACCGGGCGCTCGACCACGCCCGGATGAGCTCGGACGTCGGCTGCGTCCTGCTCACCGGGAACGGCCCGTCGCCGAAGGACGGCGGCTGGGCGTTCTGTTCCGGCGGTGACCAGCGTATTCGCGGACGCTCCGGGTATCAGTACGCGAGCGGGGAGACCTCGGACACGGTCGACCCGGCGCGGGCGGGGCGGCTGCACATCCTCGAGGTGCAGCGATTGATCCGTTTCATGCCGAAACCCGTGGTCGCCGTGGTGCCCGGCTGGGCGGCGGGCGGCGGGCATTCGCTGCACGTCGTGTGCGATCTCACCCTCGCCTCGGCCGAGCACGCGCGGTTCAAGCAGACCGACGCGGACGTCGGCTCGTTCGACGCGGGCTACGGTTCGGCGGGCCTCGCCCGGCAGGTCGGGCAGAAGTTCGCGCGCGAGATCTTCTTCCTCGGCCGCGACTACACCGCCGAGCAAATGCACCGGATGGGCGCGGTCAACGAGGTCGTGCCGCACGCCGAGCTGGAGCGGGTCGCGCTCGAATGGGGCTGGACGATCATCGGCAAGTCGCCGACCGCGCAGCGGATGCTGAAGTACGCGTTCAACGCGATCGACGACGGGCTCGTCGGACAGCAGCTGTTCGCCGGCGAAACCACCCGGCTGGCGTACATGCAGGACGAGGCCGTCGAGGGCCGCGACGCGTTCCTGGAGAAGCGCGACCCGGACTGGTCCGACTACCCGTACTACTACTGAGAAGGTCGTTTCCGTGCACGTGGTGTGGCTCGACGGCAGCGCCGACGCGCTGACCGCCCTCGACGCGGCCCTGGCGGCTGCCCTCGACGGCGGTCCGGCGGTGCTGCCGCTCAACTCGGCGGATCCGTCGGCGCCGGCGCTGCTCGAGGCGATGGCCCCGGAGCAGCCGGTCGAGCCGGACACCGCCGTGGTGATCGCCACGTCCGGGTCCACCGGAGCGCCGAAGGGAGTGCTGCTGTCGCCGCGTGCGCTCATCGCGTCCGCGACGGCAACGCACGCCCGGCTCGGCGGCCCCGGGCACTGGCTGCTCGCCACGCCCGCGCACTACATCGGCGGCCTGCAAGTCCTGATCCGAGCGCGGCTGGCAGGCACGAAACCGGCGTTCCTGACCGGCACCGGCTTCCGCCCGGACGAGTTCGCCGCCGCGGCCGCGCCGGTGCTCGCGGAGAACGGCCCGCGCTACACCGCGCTCGTGCCGACCCAGCTAGTCCGCCTGCTCGACGACGGCGGCGCCGGCCTGGCCGCCGCGAAGGCCTTCGACGGCATCATCCTGGGTGCCGCCGCCACCTCGCCCGCGCTGCGAGCGCAAGCGGCTGAGGAAGGCGTGCAAATCGTCCCGTCGTACGGCATGAGCGAGACCGCCAGCGGCTGCGTCTACGACGGCGTTCCGCTCGACGGGGTGCGCGTAGAACCCGACGCTGACGAGCGACTGTGGATCTCCGGCCCGGTGCTGTCGCACGGCTACCGCCTCGCTCCGGAACTGACCGCGGAGTCGTTCCGGGAAGGTTCTTTCCGCACCTCCGACCGCGGCCGCGTGTTGGCCGACGGCCTGATCGAGGTGCTCGGACGCGCGGACGACGTCATCAACACCGGCGGGGTCAAGGTGTCCGCCGCCGCGATCGAACGGCTGCTCGGCGCGCAGCCCGGGGTGCGGGACGCCTGTGTCGTCGGGATTCCGGATCCGCAGTGGGGCGAGGCGGTCGTGGCGATGGTGGCGGGTTCGACGGACGAGGCCGCGCTGCGAGCCGCGGTCCGGGCTGAGCTGGGTGCGGCCGCGACGCCGAAACGCGTCGAGTTCGTCAGCGAGTTGCCGTTGCGCGGACCGGGAAAGATCGACCGGCAGGCAGTGGTCGCCGCCCTCCGGACGCGCTGAGCGGGTTCACCGAACGGGTGAAGATCGCATGGCGTTGAATGGACCCCATGGCGACAGTCAGTGAGTGGATCGAAGGCGCCCGGCCGAGGACGCTGCCGAACGCGATCGCACCGGTCGTGGCGGGCGTCGGAGCGGCGATCGCGCTCGACGCGTTCTCCTGGTGGCGTTCGCTGCTCGCTCTGCTGGTCGCGTTGTCGCTGATCATCGGCGTGAACTTCGCCAACGACTACTCCGACGGCATCCGCGGCACCGACGAAAACCGCGTCGGCCCGCTGCGTCTCGTCGGCTCCGGCGCGGCGAACCCGAAGGCCGTGCTGCGTGCCGCGCTGACCTCCCTGGGCTTGGCCGGAGTGCTGGGCCTGGCGCTCGTCGCGCTGAGCGGATACTGGTGGCTGCTCGCGATGGGCGCGCTGTGCATCCTCGGCGCGTGGTTCTACACCGGCGGCAAAAAGCCTTACGGCTACTACGGTTTGGGCGAGATCGCGGTCTTCGTGTTCTTCGGACTGGCCGGCGTCCTCGGCACGGTTTACGTCCAGGCCGGCCGGGTCAGCTGGGACGCACTGGGCTGCGCGGTAGCGGTCGGCTCGTTCTCGATGGCGGTGCTGGTGGCGAACAACCTGCGCGACATCCCGACCGACCTCGAGTCCGGCAAGCACACCCTCGCGACCCGCATGGGCGACGGCGGCACGCGAAAGCTCTACCTGACCCTGGTGACGGTCCCGTACGCGCTCACCGTGCTGATGGGGATCTGGCACCCGCTGCTGTTCATCACCTTCGTGACCGCGCCGCTGCTGCTGAAGCCCATCAAGTCCGTCGGAGGCGGCGGCAAGGGCCGGGAGCTGATCCCGGCCCTGCGCGACACCGGCATGGCGATGTTGGCGTGGGCGGTGCTGAGCGCGGTCGCCCTGTCGCTCTAGCGGCTCACTGCGGTCGCCTGCTAATTCGCAAATACCGCCCGGGCCCTGCTCCGCCTTGAGCCCACCGAACCGAGCCGGGCGGTATTGAAAACGCGGTCGCCCTCGCGCTCTAACGCCCCACCGCAATCGCCTGCCACTCCACGAACTCCGCCAACCCGTGCGAGCCGTACTCACGGCCCACCCCGCTCGCCTTGAACCCGCCGAACGATGCGTTCCCATGCCGCGGTGCGCCGTTGACGTGGAACGTCCCCGTGCGCACCGCCCGTGCGAGCTCGACGCCGTGTTCCGCGTCGGCCGTCCATACGCCGCCGCTCAGGCCGTAGTCGGAGTCGTTCGCGAGCCGGATCGCCTCTTCCTCGGTGTCGAACGGGATCACCACGAGCACCGGCCCGAAGATCTCCTCGCGCGCGATCCGCATGTCGTTCGTGACGTCGGCGAACACCGTCGGACGCACGTAAAACCCGTCCGCCAGTTCAGGATTCGCGAGCGGCTCGGCACCGCCCGCCGCGATCCGTGCGCCCTCCTCGACGCCTAGCCGCAGGTACGACAGCACGCGCTCGTACTGGTCTTGGCGCACGATCGGCCCGACGAACGTGTCCGGCTTCGCGGGATCGCCGACCACGAGCCCGTCGGCCATTTCCGCGAGCGCGGTCACCACCTCGGCGTACCGCTCGCGCGCCGCGAAGATCCGCGTGTGGGCCACGCACATCTCGCCGTTGTTCGCGAACGTCGCGGTCCGGATCCCCTCGGCGACGGTCTTCGGGTCCGCGTCCGCGAGCACGATCGCCGCGGACTTTCCGCCCAGCTCCAGCCCGACGCGCTTGAACTGCTCTCCCGCCAGCGACGCGATCCGCCGCCCGGCCGCGGTCGAGCCGGTGAACGAGATCTTGTCGACGCCGGGGTGCGTCACCAGGTACTCGCTCACGTCGCGATCGGCCGCGAACACGCTCACCACGCCCTCGGGGAACCCGGCCTCGGCGAAGATTTCCGCCAGCAGCATCGCGTCGAGCGGGGTTTCCGGCGCGGCCTTCAGCAGCACCGGATTGCCCGCCAGCAACGCTGGAATCAGCTTCACCAGCGCGGCCGAATGCGGCGAGTTCCACGGGATCACCGCGGCCACCACCCCGACCGGCGCGGCGCGCACGATCGTCCGGTTGCCCGCCTCGTCGGTCAGTGTCTCCTCCCAGCCGAACTCGCGCGCGGTCTTGAGCCACGCCGCCGTGCGCTCCGGGAGGTTGTGCTGCGTCCAGCCGGTGAACCAGCTCGGCGAGCCGTTCTCCGCGGTGATCAGCTCGGCGATTTCGTCAGCGCGGGCGGCGTGCAGTTCGTTGAACCGCTCGACCAGGCGCAGCCGCTCGGCCAGCGGAGTTCTCCCCCACGGCTCGAGCGCCCGCCGGGCCGCCGCCACCGCGCGGTCGACGTCCGCCTTCGAGGCCTTCGGCGCGGTCCCGACCAGCGCCCGGTCGTGCGGCGAACGGATTTCGAAGGTGTCGGTCGTCGCGGGCTCGGTCCAGCGGCCGCCGAGGAAAAGCTGGTCGTAAGTGCGCATCGGGATCTCCTGCCAGAGTTAACGGAACACTGCTCTCTTGTTCTCGAAGCTAACAGGACGCTGTTCTTTTATCAAGAGAGCAGTGTCCTGTTACACTCCGAGGCGTGTCCGACTTCCAGCGCGCCCGCAGTCCCGAGCAAGTGGAAGCCCGTCGCGAGGCGATCCTCGACGTGGCCGAACAGCTGATGACGGAGTCGTCCGTCAGCGAGGTCAGCATGCGCGAACTGGCCCGCCGGGTAGGCCTGTCGGCGTCGAACGTCGCGCGCTACTTCCCCACGCGGGAGGCCGTCTACCTGGAGGTCCTCGACCGCGCTCGCGGCGCATGGCTCGATTCGCTCACCCTTGACGGCGATCTGTCGGAGGTCGCCGCGGCCCTCGCCCGTTCACTCGCGACGCGACCGGTCCTGTGCGAGCTGATCAGCGTGCTGGCGAACGTGCTGGAGCGCAATGTCTCGACGGAAATCGCGCGGGACTACAAGCTGCGCTCGGCGAAGCACAACGCCCGCACCGCCGACCTGCTGCACGCCGCGCTGCCAGGCCTTTCCGCGGAGACCGCACAAGAACTGTCGTCCGCGATCTTCATGTTCACCGCGGGAATGTGGCCGCTGGCGCACCCGAACGAGGCCGTCCAAGAAGCCATCAAGGACCCGCGCCTGTCCGGCTCCCGCCTCGACTTCGAGGACCGGTTGCGCCGCCTGATCGTCGTGCTGACGCTGGGCTACCAGGAAGCTAGGCGTCGAATCGGCCAGTGAGCAGGAACTCGTCGAACCGCGCCCGATACGGCGCGAGGTCGATCCCCTGCTCGCCGAGCCATTCGTCCGAGTAGTACGTGTTCGCGTACCGCTCCCCGCCGTCGCACAGCAGCGTCACCACCGAACCCGCCTGGCCGTCCGCCAGCATCCGCGAGATCAGCTGGAACGCGCCGTACAGGTTGGTCCCGGTCGAGCCGCCCGCCCAGTGCCCGGTGCGGTCCCGCAGCAAGCGGATCGCCGCCAGCGAACCGGCGTCGGGCACCTGGAACATTTCGTCGATCACGCCGGGCACGAACGACGGTTCGCAACGCGGCCGTCCGATGCCTTCGATCCGCGACGGCATCCCGGTCGCGTAGTCCGGCGCACCGGTTTCCCACGCGCCGTAGAACGACGAGTTTTCCGGGTCCACCACGCAGATCTTCGTGGTGTGCCGCTTGTACCGGACGTACCGGCCGAACGTCGCGCTCGTGCCGCCGGTGCCCGCGCCGACGACGATCCACGACGGCACCGGATGGCGTTCGGCACGCATCTGCGCGAACACCGATTCGGCGATGTTGTTGTTGCCGCGCCAGTCCGTCGCGCGCTCGGCGTAGGTGAACTGGTCGAGGTAATGCCCGTTGCACTCGGCGGCCAGCCGCTCGGCCTCCGGGTACATCGCCGGCGCGGAGTCGACGTAGTGGCACTCGCCGCCGTAGAACTCGATGAGCGCGATCTTTTCCTTGCTCGTCCGCCGCGGCACGACGGTCACGAACCGCAGGCCGAGCATCCGCGCGAAGTACGCCTCGGACACCGCTGTCGAGCCGCTGGACGCCTCGACCAGCACGGTGTCCGGGCCGATGTGCCCGTTGACCAGGCCGTACAGGATCAGCGAGCGCGCGAGGCGGTGCTTGAGCGAGCCGGTCGGGTGCACCGACTCGTCCTTCAGGTAAAGGTCGATGCCCCATTCCGGGGGCAGCGGGAAAACGTGCAGGTGAGTGTCGGCGCTGCGGTTGGCGTCGGCCTCGATGATCCGGACTGCTTCGCGGACCCAGGCGCGGCTGTGCGGTTTGCTCATGCCGCGGAATCGTCGGCCGGGGTCTCGCCGCGCAGCTGCGAACGCAGCTGGGCACGAGCACGCGCACGGGATTCGTTGCGCTTGGCCAGACCGGCCGTCACGCGCTGGTTCAGCCCGCGCAGGAGCAGCAGTCCGAGCGGAAGGCCGACGACGAGCCCGATCAGCAAAGAGACCAGCAGCGGCACGCCGACCAGCGAAAGCACGACCGCGACCACCGCGACGAGCGCGAACCGCGCGATCAAGTACACCGTCAGGTCACGGGGAAGGTGGTCCGGTGTCTCGCTCACACCGAAACAGGCTACGCCCCGCTCGCCGGGTCCTCGTCCAGGCCCGCGTTGTTGGGGCGGCCCTCGAACCGGGTGGAGAGCACCACTGTCGTGTTGGTACGGCCGACGCCGGGGATGCGGCGCAGCCTGCCGAGAGTGAGCTCCAGCTCGTCGACCGTCGAAACCCGCACCTTTACTACGAAGGCCTCGTCGCCCGCGACCGCGTAACAGCTCTCGACCTCGGGCAGTTCGCCGAGCGAAGCGGCGACGTCCTCGTCGGTGGCGGTGTCGGTGGGATGGATGCCGACCAGCGCGGTGACGCCGAGTCCGACCGTGTTCGGGTCGACCATCGCGTGGTACCCGGTGATCACGCCTGCCGCCTCGAGCTTCCCGACGCGTTCGTGCACCGACGACGCGGAGAGCCCCACCGTCCGGCCGAGGTCGGCGTAGGTAGCCCGGCCGTTGGCCCGCAGCTCGGCGATGATCTTCCGGTCCAGCTGATCCACCGGCTCATTATGCGGCGCGCCCGCGCGGGAGGCGCATCCCGGTAGGCCCCGGATTGTCTCCTGCGTCACAGCAACCTCGGCACCGGACGCCGCCCAGACGCGGCCTTTGCTCAGTCTTTACCCGAATCTCGGCGCAGCTGGTCAGAAAATGCCTGGTCAGCGAGGCGCGAACGAGCACTGAGCGATCCTGAGAATCTGCTGAGTTATGTCCCTTTTGCACTTTAAGGGCTCTTTACCCAAGGACAACCGTTCGAGTACCCGACGGGTGAAGTGCCACGATTGCCGCGTTGGCCACCCGGGCGCGACGGGCGAAATCGCCCGATGCCCCCGGTATAGCAAGTTGGGCGTTAAGGAGGCGGAAAATGACCGCAACCATGGGCGGACGGTTGCTCACCCCGGGTGAGGTGGCCGCTCTGTTCCGGGTGGACCCGAAGACCGTGACCCGCTGGGCCACCGCGGGCCGCATCGGCTCGATCCGGACGCCGGGCGGACACCGCAGGTTCCGCGAGTCCGAGGTGAACGACCTTCTGGCCGAGCTCACCACGGACGCGAGCGAGCCGACCCGCAAGATCTGATCCGCGGGTCTCGAACACGCCGAAGGGTCGTGACTGGCAAGGGGTGCCTCCCGCATCGCTTGCCGGTCACGACCCTTCGCCGCGTTCCGGGGCGGGTCCGCGCGCGCACCGTCCCCCCGGTCCGGCCCGATTGCGGCTAATCTGGGGGGCCAGCACGACGGAAGGACCCCGGGCATGATCCCTTTGCTCGCAGCGGTGGGCGCGATCACCATCGCCGTTCTGTTGTGGCGGGCACTCGGCGCGCAGCGGATCAGCGTCCCGCAGCGCCGCCCGGCCGTCGCTCCCGACGACGATCCCGAATTCCTGCGCAAGCTCTCCGAACAGCAGCGCAAACGCCCGGACGAAACCGACTCCTGAGCGTGTTTGATTGCCCCGGCTCCGCCGGGGCGCCGAGATCGCGCCGGGTTGTGGTTGCGGAGCCCGCACGGTCAATCAAGCGCAGCCGCTTGGTCAAGCCCTGCCGTTAAAACCGTCCGCCACGGTCGCCGCCAGTTCCAGCAGCGCCAGCCGGGTGTCCCCGCCGAGACGCTCCAGTTCGATTTCCGCGCCCTCTTCCAGGTGCGCGTCGAACGGGATCCGGCACACCGAACGCACCTTCGCGCCGAAGTGCGCGGCCAGCTTGTCCAGGTCGACCGAACTGCCCTTCGGGCGCACCGAGTTGATCACCACGACCGAGCGTTTCACCAGGTCGCCGTAGCCGTGCGCCTCGAGCCAGTCCAGCGTCGCCGAGGCGCTGCGGGCCCCGTCGACCGAACCCGAGGACACCACCACCAGCGAGTCCGCGACGTCGAGGACGCCCTTCATCGCCGAGTGCATCAAACCGGTGCCGCAGTCGGTGAGCACGATGTTGTAGAAGTGCTCGAGCAGGTTCACCGTGCGCCGGTAGTCGTTCTCGGAGAACGCCTCCGACACCGCCGGATCCTGTTCGCTGGCCAGGATTTCCAGCCGGCTCGACCCCTGCGACGTGTACGACCGGACGTCGCTGTAGCGCGTGATCTTGTCCGCGTCCCGCAGCAAGTGCCGCACGGTCGCGGTGGTCTCGATGGCGATCTTCTGCGACAGCGTCCCGCGGTCCGGGTTCGCGTCCACCGCCACCACGCGGTCGCCGCGCAGGGACGCGAACGTCGCGCCGAGCGTGGTCGTGGTCGTGGTCTTGCCGACGCCGCCCTTGAGGCTCAGCATCGCGATCTTGTAGCACCCGCGCAGCGGCTGGTTGACCCGCGCGATCAGCTCGCGCCGGCGCGTGTCCGCCGGGCTCTCCCCCGGGTTGAGCAGCTTGCCGCTGCCCAGGTACACCGCCTTGCGCCAGCCGGACTGCGGCGTGCGCTTCTGCTGTTTCACCAGGTGCGCGGTGGCCAGCTCGTCCGCGCTGGACGCCGGTTGCGGCAATCCCTGCGCCCCGGCCGGAGCGCCCGGCACGGGAGCCACGCCCGGAGGAGCGACGGGCTGCTGCTGGTGCCCCGGCGGGGCGGCGTGCTGCGGCTGGTGCTGCTGATGCTGCTGCGCGGGAGGCTGCAGCGGCGGCAGGTTCTGGTCATAGTGCGGCTGGTAGCCGCCCGGCTGCGGCAGCGGCTGGTACGCGCCCTGCGGCGGCGGGTCGACGACCTGCGTCGGCTGCGCGTCGTACGGCCCGGTGCCGGGGTGCGGCGTCGAGTCGGTGCGTTCCTCGGAGAACATGGCAGCCGGTTCCTGGGCCTGCTCGGACTGCTGTTCGCCGGCAGTCTCTTCACTGGGTCCGGTCACCGTTGCCAACCTCCCGGGTACGTCGAAGGGCCCCTGGCGACGACGGTAGTCGCCCGAGGCCCGGTCCGGGCGGTGGACCCCCGGCTCAACTCACTCCGGCGTAGGAATGCAGTCCGGCGGTAACCAGGTTGACGAAGAACAGGTTGAAGATCGTCACCGAGAACCCGACGATGTTGATCACCGCCGCGCGCGTCCCGCGCCAGCCCGCGGTGGCGCGGGAGTGCAGGTATGCCGCGTAAACGACCCACGCGATGAACGCGACGGTCTCCTTCGGGTCCCAGCCCCAGAACCGGCCCCACGCGGCCTCGGCCCACACCGCGCCGCACAGCACGCCGAAAGTGAAGATCGGGAACGCCACGATCGTGGCGCGGTAGGCGATGCGGTCGAGGACGTCGGCGGAGGGCAGCTTCGGGCCGAAACCGGCGAACTTGGCCGGGTTGCGGTCGTGCGCGGTGCGGAAGAGGTACAGCACGCTCGCCACGCCCGGCACCAGGAACACGCCGGAGCCGATGATCGCGGCGGACACGTGGATGTAAAGCCAGTACGACTGCAGCGCGGGCACGACCGGCGCGGCGACCGTGTAGAGCATCGTGCCGTTGATGAACATCAGGATCACGACGGGCAGCAGCAGGAACCCGGTGAGGTGGCGGACCGGGAACTTCTTGATCACCACGAGCCACGCGACGACAGTGATGAAGGTGACCGCCATGCCGTACTCGTACATGTTGCCCCACGGCGCGCGGTGCACCGCGAGTCCGCGCAGCACGATCGCCGACAGCTGCAGCAGCGCGCCCAGCACCAGCAGCGCCGCGCCCATCCGGCCGATCCGCTCCGCGCGGCCGACCGCACGCGGGGCCTCGGGCTCGGCCGGGACGTCGCCGTTTTCGATCGCGGCGTCGTCGGAGTCAGGTCCGCCCGCGCCGACCAGCACGCGCTTGCGGCTGCGCTCGGCGGCGAGACGGCCCTTCGCGCCGAACGCCTGCTCAAAGAGCGTGAACAGCAGCGCCAGCACGTAAATCGCCACTGTCGTCGTGTACAGCAGGTCGCTGTACTGCGAGAAAGTCTCGTTGATTTCCATGCCTCAGCTGCCCTTCCGGCCCGTGACCAGCCGTTCGCTGATCCGCTGGAATTCCTCGCCGTATCCGGCTTGATCCGTGCGCGCGAGCCCCGCGACCTCGATCACGGTACTCGCGCCCTCGTCCTTGCCCGGCCGCACCCGCACCCACACGCGACGCCGCTTGACCAGCAGCGACGCCCCGAGTCCGGCGAACATCACGATCGCGAAGCCGAGCACGTAGCCCTGCGTCGGATCGTGCGAGATCTGCAGGTTGACCCACTTGTTGACGCCGTCGAAGCGGACCTTGGTGCCGTCGTCGAGCGTCAGTTCCTGGCCGACCGCGAGGTTCTTGCGGGCGACCCGCTTGAGCCTGCCGTCCTGGACGCGGGACTGGTCGACCGAGAACACCGACTGGCCGCGGCCCGCGTCGAGACCGAGGTCGCCGCGCAGCACGTCGACGGCGACCATCGGGTTGTTCAGCTGCGGCGCGGTCGAGGTGAGGACGCCGCCGTGGATGAACGAGGACGGCGCGAAGAGGCCGGTGATCGCGAGCTGCTTGGTGCGCCGCTGGACCTCGTCGGTGACGCCGGGCTGGTCGAACTTCGTCGCGCCCTCGGACAGCATCGTCGACGGGTTGGTGAACATCCACTGGGTGTTCTGCGTGCGCTTCTCGCCGTTCGGGAAGGTCACCGTGAACTGCGGCGAATAACCGTTGCCCAGCAGGTAAACCCGGTCGCCGACGGTGCGCAGCGGCTCGTTGACCTCGAGGTCGTACGGCTTCCACGTGCCGGTCTGCAGGTCCTGGCCGGACTGGTACTCGATGTGCGAGTGGTAGTAGTCGGCCTGGTTGGTGGCGGTGTAGCGGGCGGTGAAGTCGTTGACCTTCACGCAGAACGGGTCGAGGTCGGTGCCGTCGACGCGCAGGCCCGCCTCGAACGAGTCGTAATTGTAGATGCCCGAATTGCAGAACTGGCCGCCGTTGGCCTGCACGATGACCTGGCCCTCGTAGCTGTAGAGCTTGCCGAGTGCGAAGAAAATGATCAGGCCGAGCATGCCGAAGTGGAAGAGCAGGTTGCCGGTCTCGCGCAGGTAGCCGCGTTCGGCCGAGACGCTGAACCCGCCGCCGTCCTCCTCGCGCTCGACGCGCCGCCAGCCGGACAGCTGCTTGCGCACGTCCTCGCGGATCGTCTCCGGTGTGCGCGCGGTGCGGGCGATCCGGTGGTGCGGCATGCGCGCGAGATTGCGCGGCGTCAGCACCGGCTTGGCGCGCATCTGCTTGAGGTACTCGAAGCTGCGCGGCGTGAGACAGCCGATCAGCGAGATCATCAGCAGGATGTAGATCGCGGAGAACCAGACGCTGGAGTAGACGTCGTAGAACTCCAGCTTGTCCAGCAGCGATCCCCACCAGCCGTGCGCGCTGATGTACTCGTCGACCTTCGGCGCGTTCAGCCGCCGCTGCGGCAGCAACGCGCCGGGCAGCGCGGCGAGCGCCAGCAGGAACAGCAGCACCAGTGCGGTGCGCATGGACGTCAGGCCGCGCCAGGTGTTGCGCAGGAAAGCCAGGAACTGCTTGGCCGCGGACGGCCGGTACGGCTGGGGATTCTTCGGGGGCGCTTCGGTAGTGGTCACAGCGGCAGCTCGAGATCGGAGGCGACGGAGTTGCGGAGCCAGCCCATGACGTCCCCCCACAGCCCGGTGACCAGCAGGATGCCGACCACCATCAGCAGCGCCCCGCCGAAAATCTGCACGCGGCGGCCGTTGCGGCGAAGCCAGTCGGTGGCGCGCACGGCCCAGCGGGCGCCGAGCGCGATCAGCAGGAACGGGACGCCGAGGCCGAGGCAGTAAACGAGCACCAGCACGTACCCGCGGACCGCGGCCCCGCCGGTGGCGCTGGCGAGACTGGTGACAGCCGAGAGCGTCGGCCCGATGCAGGGCGTCCAGCCGAGCCCGAACACCGCGCCGAGCACCGGCGCGCCCCACAGCCCGCCGCCGGGCACGCGGTGCGAGCGGACCTCGCGCTGCAGCCCCGGGATCCAGCCGATGAAGACCAGGCTCATGAGGATGGTCAGGATGCCGCCGATGCGCTGCAGCAGATCCTCGTTGACCAGCAAGGTGTTCGCGAGCCAGACCAGCGTGCCCATGGTCGCGACGAACACCACGGTGAACCCGAGCACGAACAGCCCCGCCGCGCCGAGCACGGCGTAGCGGCCTTTCTTGCGCTCCTCGCCGTCGCGCACCGCCGGGGCGTCTGCGCCGACGAGAGCCGCGAGGTAGGCGAGATACCCAGGCACGAGCGGCACCACGCACGGCGACGCGAACGAGATGGCCCCGGCCACCAGCGCGACACCCGCGGCGAGCAGCAGCGGCCCGGAGAGCGCCAGCTCGGACACGGAGTTCACGCACTTGAGAGTAGGCAGTGAGCTGGACGTGAGGCGGGCGGGGCCCGCTCACAGGACCTACGCCACAACGCGGGTGGGACCTTGGTCCTGTGCTCGTGCGCGGCTAAGCCGGTGAGAACCGGCATGGGCACTCACGAGGAGCCCGGGCCGCCGAAGAACGCGCGACGCCGGGCTGGCAACGGCCTCCTGCACGGCTCGGGCCGGAGACCCCCAATGCCACTTTGGGTGCGTCGGACGCACCGAACGCCACATTGGGTGCGTCACATGCACCCAACGCCACATTGGGTGCGTCACATGCACCCAATGTGGCATTGGGGGCTTCTCTGCGACGCAGTCCGCGCCGCGGCAGAACCGAGAGGTCGTGAGGGTTCCCCTCACGGAATCTGATTCCGTCAGGGTTCCCCTCACGGACCTCCCCGGCGCGGAGCGAGCACCGGGCTGAGCGGAGCGCCCCCGGCCGAGCAGAGCGCGAGGTTCGGCGAGCGCTACTTCCCCCCGCTATTTCTCCGCGCTGAGCCGCTGCACCACCGGAACCAGGTCCGAGGCCAGCACCTGCCGCAGGAACACCGCGGCCACCCGGTGCTGTTTGTCCAGCACCAGCGTCGACGGGATGATGTTGCGCGGATACCCGGCCAGCTGCAGCAGCACGCGGCCGGACGGGTCCCAGATCGACGGGTACGTCAGGCCGCGGTCGCGGACGAAGTCCTGGGCGACGTCGCGGGCCGGGTCGCGGACGTCGAGGCCGATGACCTGGGCGCCGAGCGGGGCGATCTGCTTGCTCGCGGTCTCCAGTTCGGGCGCTTCGGCGCGGCACGGGCCGCACCACTGGCCCCACAGGTTGATCACCAGCGCCTTGCCCGGGAAGTCCTCGATCGAGAGCTGTTTGCCCTCGTGCATGAGGTCGTCGCCGGCCAGCGTCGGGGCCTTCTGCCGTTCGTTCTCCGGGTAGCTGATGTCGACCTTGCCGCCGGGCGAGACGAAGGTGAAGGTGCCGCCCGAGACGACCGCGTCCTTGCCGGTCGAGCAGCCCGTCACGACCAGCGCGGCGGCCATCAGCATCCCGAGCAGCCGCCGTTTCATGCGCCGGTCACCTTGGGGTCGGTGGTGCCCGCGGGTTCGCTGTAGACGATCTCCAGCAGCTCTTCACCGTCGAAGACCAGGCTGGTGAGCGACGCGAGCGAGCACTGCCGCTGCCGCGGGTCGTGCCACAGTCGCTTCGCTTCCAAGAAGCGGCGAAGCGTCCAGATCGGCAGCTGGTGCGACACGCACAGCGCTTCGCGCCCTTCGGCCTTTACGCGCGCACGGTGCACCGCGCCGAGCATGCGGTGTGCGATCTCGACGTACGGCTCGCCCCACGACGGCTTGAACGGGTTCACCAGGTGCGGCCACGCTTTCGGCTGCCGCAATGCGCCGTCGCCCACGGCTACGCGCTGGCCCTCGAAGACGTTCGCCGCTTCGATGAGGCCTTCGTCAGTGGCGATGTCGAGACGGTGCGCGCCCGCGATGGGCGCCGCCGTCTCCTGCGCGCGCTGAAGCGGCGAAGCGACGACGTACGCGAGGTCGTGCCCGGCCACCGCTTCGGCGACAGTGAGCGCCTGACGCTGCCCGCGCTCCGACAGCCGGAAGTTCGGCAGCCGCCCGTAGAGGATCTTCTCCGGGTTATGGACTTCACCGTGCCGCAGCATGTGGACGACGGTGGTCATGGGCGAACCGCCTCAGCCGCCGCGCGCGCCGCCGCGGGCAACGCAGCTTCGATCACAGCGAACGCTTCGTCGTCCATCGCGGCGTTCACGAACCACGCCTCGTACGCGCTCGGCGGCGGGTACACGCCCGCTTCGAGGAGCGCGTGGAAGAACGCCGGGAAGCGCCACGTCTCAGTGGCCTGCGCGTCCGCGTAGTTGCGTACGGGCTTGTCGGTGAAGAAGACGCTCACCAGGTTGCCCGCGAACTGCACTGTGTGCGTGACGCCCGCTTCGCTGAGCGCCTTGTCGAAAAGCCCGCCGAGACGCTTCGCGTTGGCGTCGAGCTTCGCGTACACAGCGTCGTCCGCTTCGCGCAGCGCGGTGAGACCGGCGGCGACCGCCACCGGGTTCCCGGACAGCGTGCCTGCCTGATAGACGGGACCGCCGGGGGCGAGCTTCGCCATGATGTCCGCGCGACCGCCGAACGCCGCGGCGGGCAGTCCGCCCGACATCACCTTGCCGAACGTGTACAGGTCGCCAGCCACGCCTTCGAGGCCGAACCAGCCAGCGCGCGAAACGCGGAAGCCGGTCATCACTTCGTCCATGATCAGCAGCGCGCCGTTTTCGTGCGCGATGTCCCGCAACGCGGCGTTGAAGCCAGCGTCCGGCGGCACCGCGCCCATGTTGCCCGCGGCCGCTTCGGTGATCACCGCGGCGATCTGGCCCTCGTTCTCCGCGAAGGACTTCCGCAGCGCGTCAAGATCGTTGTACGGCAAGACAATCGTGTCCGCGGCCTGCGCGCCGGTGACGCCCGGCGAGGTCGGCAGGCCGAGCGTCGCGACGCCGGAACCCGCTTCGGCGAGCAGCGCGTCGACGTGCCCGTGGTAGCAACCGGCGAACTTGACGATCTTGGCGCGGCCGGTGAAACCGCGGGCGAGCCGGATGGCGCTCATCGTGGCTTCGGTGCCGGAGTTGACCAGCCGGACCTGCTCGACCGGGCCGACCCGGCCGATGATCTCCTCGGCGAGTTCGACCTCGCCGATCGTCGGCGTGCCGAAGGACAGCCCGTGCTCCGCGGCCGCGCGGGCGGCGGCCACCACCTTCGGGTGCGCGTGCCCGAGGATCATCGGGCCCCACGAGGAGACGAGGTCGACGTAGCGGTTGCCGTCGGCGTCCCACAGATACGGGCCCTCGCCGCGGACCATGAACCGCGGCGTGCCGCCGACCGAGTTGAAGGCGCGCACCGGCGAGTTCACCCCGCCCGGAACGGCCGCCTTGGCGCGTGCGAACCATGCTTTGGACTGCTCGGTGCCAGTGCTCACCGTCCCAGTCTTGCAAATCCTCCATCCGGGTGTCGGCGGCGCCCAAGCTGCCACCCGATTGCCACCCGGCACACCGGCCTCACTCCTCTTAGGATGGGCGCGCATGGACGGGGCGAGCCATGGAGGAGACGTGACGGCGCCCACACACCGCCGGAACCCGTGGCTGATGCTCGCGGTGTTCTTCGGGCTGGTCGGCGTCATCGCACTGGTAGGCGCGCTGGCGGCGACGACCGCGCCGGACGCCTACAACCGGTACGTGCTGCCGGAGTGGGCCCCGCCCTCGTCGCTGTTCAGTCCGGTGTGGACGGTCCTGTACATCGTGCTCGCCGTCGCGGGCTGGACGTATTGGCGCACCGACGGCGAGAACCAGGGCTTCGCCGCGTACGGCATCGGCCTGCTGTTCAACCTGATGTGGATCTCGCTGTTCTTCGCGGGCGGCTCCACGCAGGTCGCGTGCGTGGACATCGTGCTGCTCGATTTCACCGTGATCGTGACGATCGCGTTGTTCTACCGCCGGTCCCGCGTCGCCGCGCTGTTGCTTGTGCCATACCTGGCGTGGCTGCTCTACACGACTGCGCTGAACGTCGCGATCATCGCGCTCAACGACGTCCCCTAACGGGCCGGCTGCGCCACGATCGCCTGTGCGGTCACCGAACCGTCCGTGCCGGTGCGCCCCTGGACGGTCACCGTCTGTCCCGGTTTGAGGTCGCTGAGCTTGCCCGGCTGAGTCACCCCGACCGTCGTACTGTCCGAAGTGGACACTGTGACTTCGCTGCCCTGCACGGTCTTCACCGTGACCGTGCTGCCGTCGACCTTCTCCACGGTGCCGACCGTCCCGCGACCGCCTCCCGCGCGTCCGCCGAATCCGCCGCCCTGCTGTTGTCCGTCCGCCGGAGCGGTACGGGCGCTGGAAGAGCCGCTCGACGAGCCGAACGCCGCGTGCGTCCAAGCGCCGCCGGCGAACGCCAGCGCCAGCACGAGCAACCCGGCGAGCACCAGCGTCGGCTTGCCGAACGGCCGGGCGACCTGCTTCAACTCGGCAGTGAGATCGCCCTGGACGGCGGGCTCGGCGATGAGGTCTTCCGGACGCGACGCGGCGGGTTCCTCCGGCGGGGTCGGGATGGGCTGGGTGGTCGACGCGGACATGACGCTCCTACTCGTGCCGGAGGGCGTCGATCGGCCGCAGCCGCGAAGCCCGGTTCGCCGGGAAACTGCCGAAGAAAAGCCCGATCAGGGCGGACACCGCGAACGCGAGCGCGATCGACGACGGCACCACGACCGGCTGGATGCCCGCGACGGCGAACCGGCTGCCGACCACCCCGATCAGCACGCCGAGCAACCCGCCGAAGAGGCTCAGCATGGTCGCCTCGGCGAGGAACTGGCCGAGGATCGCCGAGCGCGGCGCGCCGATCGCCTTGCGGATGCCGATCTCGCGAATCCGCTCGGTGACCGTGACGAGCATGATGTTCGTGACGCCGATCCCGCCGACCAGCAGCGAGATCGCCGCGACCGCGCCGAGCAGCACGGTGAACGTCTGGATCGCCGACGTCCGGGTCTGCAGCAGCTGCGCGGAGTTCTGGATCTGGAAGTCCGGATTGGCCGAGGCCTGGATGCCGTGCCGGGCGTCGAGGATCGCGGTGACCTCGGCCTGCGCCAGCCCGATCGCGTCGGCATTGGTCGCCTGCACGGCGATCTGATTCAGCCCGCCGTAGCCGGCGAGCGAGTTCTGCACCGCGCTGATCGGGGCGATCGCGACGTCGTCGGCGTTCTGCAGCCCGGTGCTGCCCTTCGTTTGCAGCACGCCGATCACGGTGAACTGGATGCTGTTGATCAGCACGTTCTTCCCGACCGGCTCGGCGGTGCCGAAGATCGACTGCGCGGTCGTCGGCCCGAGCACGACGACCTTGCGCGCCTGTGTCACGTCCTCGGCGCTGAACAGCTGACCGTCGGCGATCTGCCGGTTCGTGGTGGTGAAGTAGCTGGGTTCGGTGCCGACGACGCTCGACACGTCGTAGGAGGTCTGCCCGTACGTCGCGGTCGCGCTGGTGTTCACCACCGGAGCCGCCGCCTTGACGTCCGGCGCACCCACCGGGTCGACCAGCGCGTGCGCGTCCTGCACGGTGAGCGGCCGGACCTGGCTGGACTGCCCGCCGCCCCGAAGCGGCGACACGTTGACCACGTCGGTGCCGAGTCCCTGAATGCTCGCGGTGATCGCCGCCGAAGCACCGTTTCCCACTGCCACCAACAAGATCACCGACGCGACCCCGATGGTGATGCCGAGCGTGGTGAGCACCGAACGCAGTTTGTTCGACGCGAGACCGCGCACCGCGAACCGCATGATCTCCACGAAGTTCACGCGACCACCCCGGTGCGGACCTCGTCCGACACGATCCGTCCGTCGCTGACCCGCACGACGCGGTGCGCGTGCCGCGCGACCTCGTCCTCGTGCGTGATCACCACGACCGTGCGGCCGAGCGCGTTGAGCCGGTCGAACACGCCGAGGACGTCGACAGTGCTTGCGTGGTCGAGGTTTCCGGTCGGTTCGTCGGCGAGCAGCAACGCCGGTCCGCCGACCAGCGCCCGTGCCACCGCGACGCGCTGCTGCTGTCCGCCGGACAGTTCGTTCGGCAGATGTTTGGCCCGATCGGTCAGCCCGACCATCTCCAGCGCGGCGAGCGCGCGGCGGCGGCGCTCCCCTCGTTTGAGTCCGCTGTAGACCATCGGCAATTCCACATTGGACAACGCACTGGTGCGCGGCACGAGGTTGAAGGACTGGAAGATGAAGCCGATCTTTCGGTTGCGCAGCAAGGCAAGCTGGCGTTCGTTGAGATCGGCGACGGAGAACCCGTCCAGCAGGTAGCGGCCGGAAGTGGGGGTGTCGAGACAGCCGAGCATGTTCAGCAGCGTCGACTTCCCGGATCCGGACGCGCCCATGATCGCCACGTACTCGCCCGGCCACACCTGCAGATCGACCCCGCGCAGCGCGTGCACCGCGGTTTCCCCGCTGCCGTAGGTCTTGCGCAGTCCGGAGACCGCGATCACCGGCTTCATCCCCGGCCCCCGCCGCCGACGCCGCCCTGGCGTCCACCGCCGAATCCGCCCTGCTGACCGCCGCCGAACCCGCCGAGACCGCCCGTTCGCTGCTGGCCGTTGGAGCCGCTCGACGTCGTCGGCGACGCAGCGGTGAGCACCACGCTGTCGCCCTCATTGAGCCCGGACTTGATCTCCACAGTGGACTCTCCGCGCACGCCGACCTCGACCTGGCGCGAAACCGGCTGCCCGTTCTGCTCCACGGTGACCACGTTCGTCGTCCCACTGGTCCGCACCGCCGCGGCCGGGACGCTCAGCACGCCGTCGGCTTCCGCGACCGTGATCACGACACTCGCCGACTGTCCGGGCCGCAGCCCCGACGGCGGGTTCGCCAACGTCAGCTTCGCGCCGTAACTGACGACGTTGCTGCTCGTGGTCGGGGTGAGGTCAATGCTGGAAACGGTCGCCTGCAACGGTTGGTCCGGCGTCGCATTCAAAGTCACGGTGGCTTTCTGCCCAGTTTTCACCTTGCTCACGTCAATTTCCGCCACCGAGGTATTGACGACAAGACTGCCCATGTCGGTGATGTCGATAAAGCCCGTGCTGCTGCTGGACGAGGATTGCTGTCCGGACTGCCCGCCAGAGCCGGAACTGGAACTCGACGACGCCCCCGCCGAATTGTTGCTGGAATTGGACCCGCTGCCCGTTTGCTGCCCGACCGTCCCGTTGATCGCGGTCACCGTCCCCGCACCGGGCGCGGTCAAGGTCGTGGCGGCGAGCGCTGATTCCGCGTTGTCGACGTCCAGCTGCGCTTGATCCACTTTGGCCTGCAGCGACGTGGTGCTGCTCTGCGCCTGCGTCGCGGTCTGGTTCGCGGGAGGGTTGTCCTCCGCCGTCGTGAGGTTGTCCTCGGCGACCGCGAGATTGGCCTTGGCGACCTGAAGTTGTTTGCTCGCCTGGGAAGAGTCGATGGTGGCGAGCTTCTGCCCGGCGCTCACGACGTCGCCGACCTTCACGTCGATGCTCGTGACCTTGCCGGACGTCGTGAAGTTCGCGGCACCGGTGTACGTGCTCGCGATCGTGCCCGCCGCCGAAACGGTCTGCGAGACGTTCGCGCGCCGGACCGGCGTGGTCCGGGTTTGTGCCTGCGCGGTCGAACTGGCCGGCGAAAAGGCTTGGTAAATCCCGAAAGCCGCGCCGCCGAGCAGCACGACAAGGACTCCGTTGACCACCCAGGTTCGTGTGCGCAGCCGCGTCATGGCCGCAAGATTGCGGGGCCCGCTTAGCAGTGAGCTGTTGGTTCCCTGTGGGACAGCTGTGTAATCAGTACTTCTTCTTTTTGTGCCGCGCCCGCACCGCGAGCAGCAATTGGCGGACCGCGTCCACCACCAAGACCGCGGACAGCGTGCCGAGCCCGAGCGCCCCGGCGATATGTCCGCCGAAGTACCGTTCCGAGGCCAATCGCGTGCCGTCGCCCGCCGTGGTGACGACCGTGACGACCCCGGCGTGCCACAGCGCGAACGCCGCCCACAGCGCCAATCCGGCCACCACGACCTCGCCGAGCGCGACGAACGCGCGCCACGGCTGGTTGAGCTTCGTCTGCGGCTGGGTTTCCTCCGGCGGCCAAAGCCCGGCTCCGGTCGGCTGGGGTAGGTCGATCACGGGATCCAGCCTTTCAGGTTCGCCGTCGTCGCGCGTCCCTCGTGCGGGTTCAGTTCCGGGAGTCATCGGCCTGCTCCTCGGGTTGGTTCTTCGCGGCCAGCTCCGCGAGCGCGGTTTTCAGCGCTTCGACGTCGCGGGCCCAGGCGAGCACTACCGTGCCGTCGTCCAGCTCGACCGGCAACTCGTCGTACTTGCGCGGCACCGACCAGCCGCCGCCGAGCACGCGAGTCCCGACCGGCGCGCCGACGTCGGTCACCGAGGCGATCCGCTCGGCGGCCACCGTCTCGCGGCCTTGCCGCAGCCCCTCGGTGGTGACCTCCAGCGAAAGGAACCGCCGCCGCGCGTAAACCCAGGGCAGGGTCAGCGCGACCAGCGCGACGCCGATCAGCACCCAGCCGACGACGTGCGTCGGCCCGCCGGTGGCCAATTCGGCGAGCGCGCCCAGCAGGGCGAACAGCGGGCCCCAGATCAGCGCCGACCAGCCGACGCCCGGCTCGGAGTACAGCGTCCTTGCCGCCATTACAGGTTCTTGCCGACCTTCGGGAAGTAGTCCGCGACCTTCGGCAGGTACAGCAGGATCAGCATGACGACCAGCGTCAGCGACGACGCGAGCGCGTAGACATTGCGGGGCACCCCGAGTTCGAACACGATGGCGAGCACCGCCAGCAGCGCTGCGATGGTGCGCGCCGAACGCGTACCCTCGCGGGCCTTCCAGGCGAACAGCACAAGCAGGGCGCTGTAACACAGCGCGCCGATCAGCATGGCCCACACGAAGAAATTCGCGGTGGACTGAGCCTGCTCGAGGGTGATCGCTTGGCCAGGCTGCTGCTGCTTCATGATCGCGTCGGCGAACTGCTGCTTGACCGCGACGAGGACTACTTGACCGACCACGATGATGAGCGCCGCCACGATGGCGAGCACGAACGCGGCGTGCACCTCCAGCGGCGGCTTGGCCTTCGGCGCGGTCTCCCCCGGCAGCACCGGATCCGGCGCGCGCCCGCGTTTGCGGCGCTCGTCGTCGGTGAGCCCGGAAAGATCGTCCGAGGTCACGCTGGCTGGCTTCGGGGTGTTCTCGTCCTTCTCGGCCACCCGAAAGACCCTACCCGGGCTCAGTCCAGCCAGGCCGCGGCCTCGGCCGCCCAGTAGGTGAGGATCAGGTCCGCACCCGCGCGGCGGATGGAGGTGAGCACCTCGAGCACCGTGCGCTCGCGCTCGATCCAGCCGTTCGCCGCGGCCGCCTCGACCATCGCGTACTCGCCGGAGATGTTGTACGCCGCGACGGGAACCGGCGAAATGTCGGCGGCCGCCTTGATGATGTCCAAATAGGACAGTGCAGGCTTGACCATGACCATGTCCGCGCCCTCGGCCAGGTCGAGTTCGAGTTCGCGCATCGCCTCGCGCGCGTTGCCGAGGTCCTGCTGGTAGGTCTTGCGGTCGCCCTTGAGCTGGGAGTCGACGGCCTCACGGAAGGGACCGTAGAACGCGCTGGCGTACTTGATCGAATAGGCGAGAATGGCGGTCTCGCTGTGCCCGACCTCGTCGAGCGCCCGGCGGATCACGCCGACCTGCCCGTCCATCATCCCGCTCGGCCCGAGCACGTGCGCGCCCGCTTCCGCCTGCGCGACCCCCATTTCGGCGTACAACCGGAGCGTGGCGTCGTTGTCGACCACGCCGTCCGCGTCGAGAACGCCGCAGTGCCCGTGGTCGGTGAACTCGTCCAGGCAGGTGTCGGCCATCAGCACGGTGGAGTCGCCGAGTTCGCTGCGCAGATCCCGCAACGCGACGTTGAGGATGCCGTTCTCGTCGACCGCGCCGGACCCCTGCGCGTCCCGCTTCTCCGGAACGCCGAAGAGCATGATCCCGCCGACGCCAGCGTTGACGGCCTCGACCGCGGCCTTGCGAAGAGTGTCGCGAGTGTGCTGAACGACCCCCGGCATGCTGGCAATCGGCCGCGGTGCGTCAAGACCCTCGGCCACGAACATCGGCAGGATCAGCTGCCGTGGCCGCAACGTGGTCTCACTGACCATCCTGCGCATTGCCGGAGTAGTACGAAGCCTGCGGGGTCGCTGCTCAGGGAACACACATCCAAGGTACTCCCGCACTCATCCCGAAAGCCGTGAAGGGCTCCTTGAGGGAATCTGATTCCCTCAAGGAGCCCTTCACGGACCGAAACCTCAGCTGCGCCGAGTCCGCTTGGCCTTGCGCGGCGGCGGCAGCGCGCCCTCAGCCCGAAGCCGGGCGGCGTGCTCGGCCAGCGCGTCCACCAAATGCGGCACGTCAGCCTTCTCCGGCTGCACATCCACCCGCAGACCGAACTCCACCGCAGTCTCGGCGGTCTTCGGCCCGATGCACGCCACCAGCGTGCGCGTGTGCGGCTTCCCGGCAATCCCGACCAGGTTCCGCACGGTCGACGACGAGGTGAAACAGACCGCGTCGAACCCGCCGGTCTTGATCATCTCGCGGGTCTCGGCTGGCGGCGGCGCGGCCCGGACGGTCCGGTAAGCCGTGACGTCATCGACTTCCCAGCCCCGCTCGACCAGACCGGCCGACAGGATCTCGGTGGCGATGTCCGCGCGCGGCAGCAGGACGCGGTTGACCGGGTCCAGCACGTCGTCGTACGGCGGGAACTCGGCCAGCAGGCCCTCGGACGACTGCTCGCCGGTCGGGACCAGTTCCGGGATGATGCCGAACGAACGCACCTTCGCCGCGGTCGATTCGCCGACGCAGGCGATCTTCACGCCGGAGAACGCGCGCGCGTCGAGACCGAACTCCTCGAACTTCTCCCACACCGCGCGCACCGCGTTGGTGGAGGTGAAGACGATCCACTGGTAGCGGCCGTCGACCAGGCCCTTGACCGAGCGCTCCATCTGCGCCGGGCTGCGGGGCGGCTCGACCGAAATCGTCGGGACCTCGTGCGAGGTCGCGCCGTGGCCGCGCAGCCGCTCGGCCATCTCGCCAGCCTGCTCCTTGGTGCGCGGCACCAGGACCTTCCAGCCGTACAGCGCCCGCGACTCCCACCAGGACAGCTTCGACCGCTGCCCGGCGGCCTGCCCGACCGTCACGACCAGCGGGCCGACCAGCTCGCCCGCGTCGTTCGCGACCGAGGCCAGCGTGGTGTCCAGCGTGCGCTGGGTGTTGATGGTGCCGTTCGCGGTGACCGCGACCGGGGTGGTCGGGGGCAGCCCCTTCTCGGTGAGCTGGCTCGCCGCCTCGGCCAGGTGCGCCGAGGTCGCGTGCAGCACGATCGGGCCGGGGACCGCGGCCAGCGCGCCCCAGTCGACCTCGCCGCGGACGTCCGCCTCGGTGTAGGTGCCGCCGAGCGCGACCCCCGCGTACGCGGGCACCGCGGTGCCCGGCGCGACGCCCGGGATGACGTCGAACACGGCCGAGGTGCGGGCGACGGCCTGGACCTCGGCCACGACGGCCGGGCTGGTCAGCGGGTCGCCGGAGACCAGCCGCAGCGCGAGCCGGCCTGCCTTGGCCTCGGCGGTCAGGTCCTTCGCGACGTCGGACGGTTCGCCGACGGCGGGGCGGACCTCGGCGCCGGGGGCGGCGAAGGCGAGCACGCTGGCGGGCACGTCCGGGTCGGTCACCACGACCTCGGCCTTGGCCAGGAGTTCCTGGGCGCGGACGGTGAGCAGCCCGGCGTCCCCGGGGCCCGAGCCCACGAAGGCGACGCGCCCGGCGGTCTTGCGAGCAGGGGTCATCGTTGGTGTTCTTCTCCTCTTGGGCGGCCGGTGCTCCGGCCGCTGGTGTCGGGCAGGTCGTGCGGGTCGGTGACGGCTGGCGTCACAGCGCGGGGCCGAGCAGCGCCCCGGCTCCCAGGTCAAGCAGTTCGGCGGCCAGTTCCCGGCCGAGCTTCTCCGCCTCGCCGATCCCGGCGATCGCGGACGCCCGCACCATGTCGACGCCGCCGTTCTCGCCTTCGACGGCAGCGGTGCCGCGCAGCGAGATGCGTTCCACCACCGCGCCCTCGTCGTCGAGGTCCTCGACGATCTCGGCGAGCGCGCCCACCGGCGCGCTGCACCCGGCTTCGAGCGCGGCGAGCAGAGCCCGTTCGGCCGTCACCGCGACCCGCGTGCTCTCGTCGTCCACCGCGGACGCGAGCAGGTGCTCGATGTCCACGTCGGCGGCCCGGCACTCCAGCGCCAGCGCCCCCTGCGCGGGGGCGGGCAGCATCTGGATCGGGTCGAGGGTTTCGGTGATCTCGTCCACCCGGCCGACCCTGGCCAGTCCGGCACGCGCGAGCACCACGGCATCCAGCTCGCCGTCGGTCACCTTGCGCATGCGGGTATCGATATTGCCTCGGATCGGCACGATTTCCAAACCGAGACCCAGCGCGCGCAGCTGCGCCATCCGCCGGGCCGCGCCGGTGCCGACCTTCGCGCCCGGCGGAAGCTCGCCGAGGGTGAGGCCGTCGCGCGCGATCAGCGCGTCGCGCGGGTCCTCGCGCGGCGGCACCGCGGCCAGCACGAGGCCGTCCTCGGGCGCGGTGGGCAGGTCCTTGTACGAGTGCACGGCGACGTCGATCTCGTTGCGCAGCAACGCTTCCCGCAGCGCCGAGGTGAACACGCCGACCCCGATCTGCGAGATCGGGGCGCTGGAGAGGTCGCCGGGGGTGGTGACGGTGACGATCTCCACCTCCGCCCCGGTGGCGCGGATGGTGTCGGCGACGATGCCGGTCTGCGCGAGGGCGAGCTTGCTGCCCCGCGTGCCGATGCGAATGACTCTGGTCACTTACCGCTTCTTCTCGGATTCCGGCGCTGTCGGGCTCGCCACGGCCGCAGGAGCCTGCGGGTCGAGGCAGAACAGTTCCCGCAACGCGTTGGCGTAGTCGGTGTCGGCCGTCTCGGCGGCCAGCTGCTTGACCCGCACCGTCGGCGCGTGCAGCAGCTTGTCGACCACGCGGCGAACCGTGCGGCCGACCTCTTCGCGAACCTGGCTGTCGAGTTCCGGCAGCCGGTTGTCCAGGCGGAGCAGCTCCGCGTCCACGACCTCGGCCGCGCGCCTGCGCAGCGCGGTGACCGTGGGCGTGACCTCGGCACTGCGCTGTCCGGCGAGGTACTCGCGCACCTCGTCGAGCACGATGCCGTTGGCTTTGGCGGTCTGCCGCTCGGTGGTCGGGGCTCCGGCGTCGCGCATGCGGCGCTGGATCGTCTCCAGGTCGACCACGGTGACGTCGGCGAGTTCGGCGACCGCGGGGTCGACGTCCTTGGGCAGCCCGAGGTCGCAGACGACCAGCCGCCGGCCGGCGCGCGCGGGCACGTGCCCGGCGAGGAAGACCGCGTCCTGCGCACCGGTGCACGCCACGACGAGATCGGCCAGTTCGACCGCGTCCGCGAGTTCAGTCAGCGGCACCGAACGAGCCGGGATCCCCTCCGCGACGACCTTCTCGGCCAGCCGGGCGGCGTTGGCTTCGGTGCGGTTGGCCACGGTGATCTCGGCGATCCCGGCCTTGCGCAGCTGGGCGGCGGCGAGCGCGCCCATCGAACCGGCCCCGACGATCAGCGCGTGCTTGCCCGCGATGTCCCCCGCGGCGGCCAGCGCCTCGGACACGACGGACGCGCCGAGCTGGTCGAGCCCGGTCTCGGAGTGCACGCGCTTGCCGACGCGCAGCGTGGTCTGGATCAGCTCGTGCAGTGTGCGGCCGACGGTGCCGGCGTCGCGCGCGGTCGCGTACGAGGACCGGACCTGGCCGAGGATCTGCGTCTCGCCGACCACCATCGAGTCGAGGCCCGAGGCGACGGAGAACAGGTGCTCGACGGCCGCGCCCGCGTAGTGCACGTACAGGCTGTCGTACAGCTCGGCGGGCTCCATCCCGGCCTTGCGGGAGAGCACCTCCGAGACGTCGTTGACGCCGCCGTGGAACGTCTCGACCACGGCGTAGACCTCGATGCGGTTGCACGTCGAGACGAGCATGACCTCGCTGATGTGCTCCGCCTGCTGCAGGTCGTGCAGGACCTTGGTCAGCTCGTCCGCGGGGATCGCCGCACGCTCGAGCGTGCCGAGATCCGCACTGCGATGGGAGAGCCCGACCGCCAACACGCTCATTCAGCGCACCACCATTCCGAGACCGCCGTCCGTACCGGCGCCGTTTCGTCCGCTCCCATTGTCGGCGGGCCCGCCGGCGCCGGGTAACCCGGTATTCCCCCGGTTTTCCCCGGCGGATGCCGCGCTGTCGGCGCGCCGAGCCACGTGGAACGAGAGGATCTGCAGCTCGACGGCCAGGTCGACCTTGCGGACCTCGACGTGTGCCGGCACCTGGAGCACTACCGGCGCGAAGTTGAGGATGCACTGGACGCCGCCTGCTACCAGCCTGTCGCACACCGACTGCGCGGCGGTAGGAGGTGTGGCGATGATCCCCACGGAAATCTCCCTTTCGGAGCAAACGCGAGGAATGTCGTCCATGTGGGAGACCGGGAGACCCCCTACGGGAACGCCGATCAGATCGGGGTCGAGGTCGAAGAGCGCTTCGACCGGGAAGCCGCGGCCGGGGAAGCCGCCGTAGTTGGCGAGCGCGTGGCCGAGGTTGCCGATCCCGACCACGGCGACCCGGTGCTGCCGGGTGAGGCCGAGGATCCGCTCGATCTGGCTGACGAGCACCTGCACCTCGTAGCCGACGCCGCGGGTGCCGTACGAGCCCAGGTAGGAGAGGTCTTTGCGGAGCTTGGCGGAGTTCACGCCCGCCGCGGCGGAGAGTTCCTCGCTGGAGACGGTGGTCGCGCCCTGTTCGGCCAATCCGGAGAGGATCCGCAGGTAGACGGCCAGCCGGGCGACGGCGGCCTCCGGAATCTGCTTCGCGCGGACCGCGGTGTCCTCCGCATCGGAGACGGCGGGCATCTCGGCGGTAGGCGCGTTGTCGGCGTCCGGGGCGGGGCGGGAAGTGCGGGCGGCGCGGCGGGTGCGGGGTTTGGCGTCGCTCTCCGCTTCGGCCTGGGTTTCAGCCTGGGCTTCGGCGGCGGCCCGGGTGCTCGCCCGGCTGGCGCGGCCGTTGCCCGCGGCGTGCTCACCGGCGGCCTGGTCCTGCCCAGCCGCTCGGGCGCCACGGTCGGACGCTGCCCGGCCATTGCCCTCGGCGTGCTCACCAGCGTCTGCCCGGTTAGCGCGGCCGTTGCCATTGCTGGACGCGGCCCGGCCGTTCCCGGAAACGCGCCCATTGCCAGCGGCGTGCTCGCCACCGCCAGCGACCTGGTCGTCCCCGTTCTCCGCACCTGTCGCCGAGTTTCCGTTGCGCGCCAAGCCGTTCTCGCTCACCGTGGCTCGGCGGCGGCTGCCCGCGGCGTGCCGTCCACCGGACCGGCGCGCGGTCGGCGGGGCGGATTCGGCGGCGTCGGATTCGTCGCGGGGAGGCGTGGCCGGCGGTTCGGCACCGCTGCGCCCGCCCCGCTGTGTCACCACGCTGACTTCTCCTCAATCCGGCTTCGTGCCCGCGCTGTCCCCCACCTGCCTTGACCGGCAGTGGAAAACCAACCCTTGACCCCACGGCTTCCGTCCGGTTCGATGCCGGTCCTCGCGGGGACGGGTTCCTACGGTAGTCCACTTGTGAACGCATGCACAAAGTCACTGGTCATCCGCATGACCAGAAGCACAACGAAGCCTGCGGTCCGCCTGTAGGCGCACTTCCGATGACGATCTCCAGTTGCCTCGCCATCGGCCCGCCGAACGGCCAGCACCAACCTGCTGCGAGGCAGACTCAGCAGCCGCAAGCTGCGGCACGCCCGCACTCGCGTTAAGACGCAACCCCTTCGGGTAGCGGCTAAGTTATCCAGTCGTTGCCGGGTTAACAGCCACCAACCATCACCTTATTCGGGAGCAACTCGTGAGTCAGTGGCTGCTAGGCATCCCTTCCGTAGTTTTGATCGGCGGTTACGCGTACTGGTACTTCCGCAACTACCGCAAACGCCGCGACCAGTACGCCGCCGCGGCGGCCGAGCATGGTTGGGCCTACCAAGAGCGGGACCGCGACCTTCTCGGCCGTTGTCACGGGTATCCGTTCAACGATGGGCGGCGTCCTCGGGCTTGGCACGTCGTCACCGGAACGAACGGCGATCGCGAATTCACGTCGTTCGAGTACAGCGCCGTCTTTGGCCATGACGACGCTGAGTCAAGCGATCGCGCCGAGCGGCAGTTCACTCAGGTCTTCGCCCTCCAGTTACCTGGGGCGGCACCAGACCTGACCGTCCGGCCGCGCGGCATGCTCGGGCAGTTGGCCCATGGCCTCAAGACCAGCTCCAGCGGCAGTTCGGACTTCGATCGGAGTTGGGCGGTCGATGGGGCGCCTGCCGACCTCAGCCCGCAGGTCCGGAGCTGGGTCACCACACACCGCCGGCCGTTCCGGCTTGTCGCGGGCCAGTTGTGGACGTGGGCAGACGGTCGCATGGACCTCGCTCGCATCGAACCGGCTCTCAATGACCTGCACCAGCTCGCCGACGCGCTCAGCCGCCAACTGCCTCCGCCCGCATCAGCTAGCGGCGGGCACCACGCCTGAGGCTGTCCCGGCTCTTCGCAGGTCTGGGTTCACACCGCGGTGAACGGCACCTTGTGCCATCCAGTCGCACCGTCCGGCACCGGGTCCGCAGGATGGTCGGTCTGTGTGTACCCGGACTGGTCCGTCGCCCGCACCGTCACCGTGTGGCTGCCCGGCGGCACCGGCACCTCGGCCCACCACATCCGCCACGTGTCCTTGTTGACCTCGGCCGACAGCGTCGCCGGGACCCACGCGCCCTGGTCCACGCGTACTTCCACCTTCGCGATCCCGACGTGCTGCGCCCACGCCGTCCCCGCGACCCGGACCTTGCCCGCGCGCACCGACGTGCCGTCGCCCGGTGCGTCGATCCGCGATTCGGTCTTGATCGGGGCCTGTTCCGCCCAGCCGCGCTGCAGCCAGTACGCCTGCCGCGCGTCCCAGGTCGTGAACTCCAGGTCAGTGACCCATTTGGTCGCCGAGACGTAGCCGTACAGCCCGGGGATCACGATCCGCGCCGGGAAGCCGTGCTCGACCGGCAGCGGCTCGCCGTTCATGCCGATCGCGAGCATCGCGCCGCGCGCCGGGTCGAGCGCGACGTTGGCCGGGGTGCCGCAGGTGAAGCCGTCGACGCTGGTCGCGTACATCTGCTGCGCGCCCGCCTGCACGCCCGCCGCGTCCAGCAGGTCGACCAGGTCGACGCCGATGAAGTTCGCGGTCGAGATCAGGTCGCCGCCGACCTCGTTGGAGACGCAGGTGAGCGTCACCGTCCGCTCGATCAGCGGCCGGTTCCGGATGTCCGCGTAGGAAAAGCTCACCTCGCGGTCGACCATGCCGTGGATCTTGAGAGTCCAGTCCTCGGCCCGCACCTGCGGCACGACGAACGCGGTGTCGATCCGGTAGAAACTGCCGTTCGGCGTGATGAACGGCGGCGAGCCGAGCTTGTGGAAATCCGCGTCCGGCGGCAGCGGCGGGGCCTTCTTCGCGGCGACCAGCGGACCGATCGACGCGCGCGAACCGGTCGCGCTGCTGGTGGTGGACACGACCTCGCCGACGATCGCCGCCACCCCGGCGCCGGCCGCGATTCCCGCGCCGCGCTGCAGGACCTGGCGACGGCTGAGCCCTTGCCGCGGTTCGGTTTCCGCGGGCAGCGCGCGTTTGTGCAGCCAGCTGAACACCAGCAGCGAAGCGCCCAGCGCCAGCACCGGAGACAGCAATGCGAGCTGTCCGACGTCCGTGCGCTCGAACACCGCGAAGATCCCGAACGCGCCGACCAGGACCACCAGCAACTGGCCGGGCAGCGCACGGCGGCGCGAAAGCTGTCCGGCGAGCACCGCGAACGCCAGCAGCACCACGGCCAGGCCGATCTTGAGCACGGTCTTGTCGGCGGTCCCGATCGTCTGCTCCGCCCACACCACGACGGCGTGCGGGCTGTGCGCGATGACGAAGTCCGCGACCGCGACGAACGGCGACGCGTTGTACCCGACAAATCCGGCAACCAGATGCCCCACGCCCAGCGCGACGGCCAGCGAGACCAGCCCGATGAAGGTCGCGATGCCCAGCGACAGGCGCGGCCGGACGGTCGGCGGGGCTTCTTTCAACGCACTCACCCCACCATCTTCGGCGGGTCCGGGCGGGTCCGGCCCGTTCAAAGCGCTTACGGGTTGCTTACCGCAGTGCCGCGCGCAGCCGTTCTTCCTCGACGCGCCAGTACCCGTGCTCGACCCCGTCGATCAGGATCACCGGCACCTGGTCGCCGTATTCGGCCCGCCATTCCGGGTCGCTGTCGACGTCCGCGGTCTCCCACGGCACGCCCAGCTCGCCGCAGATCCGCGCGACGTCCGCCTCGGCCACGTCGCACAGGTGACATCCTTCGCGGCTCATCACGGTCACTTTGTGCACAGGATCAGCGTAGCTTCAGCCGGCGCAGCTTCCCGGTCGCCGAATGCGGCAGCGTCTCGGCGAACTCGACGGTGTGCGGCACCTTGTACCCGGCGAGATGCGCGGTGCACTGGTCCACCACCTGCTGCTCCGACAGTGCCGCGCCCTCGGCAGGCACCACGACCGCCTTCACCGCTTCGCCGCTGCGCTCGTCGACCACGCCCACGACGGCCGCCTCAGCCACCCCGGGCAGCTGCGAGATCACTTCCTCGACCTCGTGCGGGAAGACGTTGAAGCCGTTGACGATGATCAAGTCGTTGGCCCGGTCGACCAGGTGCAGGTCACCGTCGGAGTCGAGGTAGCCGACGTCGCCGGTCCGGAACCAGCCCTCGGCGTCCGGACCGTGCGCGCCGTCCGGCCAGTACCCGGAGAACAGGTTCGCCCCGCGCACCGACACCAGCCCGGTGCTGCCGCCTGCCTCGAACACGTCGTCCGGCTCCTCGGGATCGAGCGGCAACTCGTCCGCGGACCCGTCCGACTCCACCAGCCGCAGCTCGATGCCGGGCAGCGGACGTCCGACCGATCCGGGCTTCGGATAGCCGGTGACCAGCGTCGACGTCACCACCGGCGCGCATTCGGTGAGCCCGTAGCCCTCGTACACGTCGACCCCGGCGGCTTCGCGGATCGCCGCGAGCACCTTGGGGTGCAACGGCGCGGCACCGGACGTCAGCCGTTTCACCGTCGCCAGGCCATGAGCCAGCTCTTCGGGGTCGAGCGCGGCGAATTCGTTGTACATCGCGCGCACACCGGTGATCGCCGTGACGCCGTGCTCGGCGCAGTCCTGGAGCGTCCGCCGGGCTTCGAAGCGTTCGGACAGCACCAGCGTCGCGCCGACGGCCGTGGCCATGAGCAGGCCCGGGCCGAGACCGTAGACATGGAAGAGCGGGATCGACACCAGCACCCGGTCGTCGTGCTCGGTCACTCCGTCCACTTGGGACAGCTGATCGAGGTTCGCCAGCAGCGCGCGGTGCGACAGCAGCACTCCGCGCGGCGGACCGGTCGTGCCGGAGGTGTACGAGATGACCGCGATGTCCTCGCCGGAACGGCCGAGGTCGACCGGTTCGCCCGACTCGTCGCCGCGCGGCGGCAGTCCGGCGATGCCGTCGGGCAATTCGGCGTCGTCGCGCTGCACCACGCGTTTCGCGCCGCAGTGCTCGAGCAGCCGTTCCAGTTCAGGTGCGGGGGCCTGCGGAGAGAGCGGGACGGCGATTCCGCCCGCGCGCAGCACCGCGAACAGGGCGACCGCGAAGTCAGCCGACGTCGGGAGCCGCAGCACCACCGGGTCGCCCGGCGCGACGCCGGAGGACACCAGCCGGTGTGCTTGCGCGTGCGCCGCTTCGTCGAGCTCTCGCCAGGTCAGCGTGGCACCCGTGCCCGTCTCGGTGATCGCTGTGCGATCCGGCCAGCGGCTGGCCGCATCGGCGAGCAGGCCGGCGACGCCGTGGGCGGTGCTGATCCGGTCCACCCCCACCCCTCTCGTTCCGTTGCGGATTCGTCATCTTGTCACCCGTAATGGGGATGCTGCGCGATCGTCGCACCTCTGCCTGACCGGGACACTACCTACTTCGCGGTAACAACACGTATGCTGCACTGCGTCGCCGGGTGGCGTTGATCACTACCGGGTGACCCGAGCAAGGGAGTCGTCGTGCCGAAGCCGCCGGTCCACGAGGGTGTGGGACACGCGCCGAGGCACGCCCGCACGCCCTCGGGTACGCACCCGGCCGCACCAGGGACCGCCGGAGGTGCCGCCCGATGAGCCGTCCGATCACCCTGTCCGCCGCACCGCACCGCGGTCCGGTCTCGATGTTCGCCGACCGCGTGTTCGGCTCGCCCGCGGCCGCCGTGCCGCTGCCCAAGGCCGACGCCGAACCGGATCCCGCCGAGGTCGCGAAGGCCGAGGCGTGGGAACTGGTGCGGGCCGCGCAGGCGGGCGAGTCCTCCGCGTTCGGCCAGCTGTACGACCGGTACGTCGACGTCGTCTACCGCTACGCGCTCTTCCGCCTCGGCGACCGCGACCTGGCCGAGGACGTCACCAGCGAGACCTTCCTGCGCGCGCTGCGCCGGATCACGTCGGTCAGCTACCAGGGCCGCGACGTCGGCGCGTGGTTCGTCACCATCGCCCGCAACCTGATCCTCGACCACGTGAAGTCCAGCCGGTTCCGGCTCGAGGTCGTCACCGACGAGGTCGCCGAACCGGGCGGCGTGCCCGGCGGACCGGTCGGCCCGGTCGCCCAGGCCGGGCCCGAACAGCAGGCGATCGCGGGCGCGACCAGGGCCGAACTGCTGCGCTGCGTCGCCGAACTGGGCGAGGACCAGCGCGAATGCATCGTGCTGCGGTTCCTCCAGGGGCTGTCGGTCGCGGAGACCGCGCAGATCATGGACCGCAACGAGGGCGCGGTGAAGGCACTGCAGCACCGGGCGGTCCGGCGGCTCGCGCAGCTGCTGCCCACCGGCTTGCGTTGATCGTTCAACGAACAGCCGTAACTTTTTCGGCTTCTTAATCGTTTCTCACCCAGACCGGCGGTCAGGGCCGGGCGTTGGGTGGAGACGGAGCAGCACCGTGGGCGTGCCCGGGTGGTTTTCGCGTGGTCGGACCGAGAGCGAACGGTTCGACGACGCGATCGACGCTTCCCCCGGACAGCGGCCGGAAGAATTCGCCGAAGAGCTGGCACTGGTCGGCGCCCTGCGCGAACTGGGCCAAGCCGGAGCCCCCGATCCCGCCACCCGAGCCCGGATCCGCGCCGAGATCGAAGGCCGCATCGGCGAACCGCTCCCCCGCCGCCGGTGGCGGCCGCGAATGGCCGACCTCGCCGCCGCGGGCATCGCGCTGATCCTCGGCCTTGGCGGGCTCACGCTGCTGCTTTCGCGAGACGCCTTGCCCGGAGACGCGCTGTACAGCGTGAAGCGAGCCGGCGAGGTCACGTCGCTCGGGCTGACCTTCGGCGACGAAGCCAAGGCCGAGAAACACCTGAAGTTCGCCGCGAACCGCGTCACCGAACTGGGCCGGATGAGCGACGCCAGCCCGTCGGCGTACCAAACCGCCCTGCACGATTTCAGCAGTGACGTCCGCGCGGGCGTGTCCGAACTCACCGAACTGGCGACGACGAGCGGCAACCGCACGCGGCTGACGTCGCTGGAGTCGTGGGCGCAGAGCCAATCGCGGCAGCTGGAGTCGGAGCAGGCCGACGTCCCGGTGTCCGCCCTCGCGGATCTCCAGCAGGCACGCCTCCTGCTCGACCGGGTACAGCAGCGGACTTCCGCACTGGGCTCGCGGCTGAGCTGCTACCAGATCACCACCGGCACCACGGACGAACTCGGCCTCCTCCCGGCGCGCGGCGCGTGCACCCAGCAACCGCTGTCACCCGGCGGCTCCACGCCGACCAGCCCGCCGCCTGCTGCCGGGACGAGCGTCCCGCCGACGGACTCCCCGCTGCCGGTGCGCTCGGTCTCGTCGCCGACGCTGAGCGACCCGAGCACGCCGACCCCGACGCCGACGTCGCCCCAGATCCCGCACCCGCCGGTCCCGCCGAGCGTCCCGCCGCCGATCACCGCCCCCACCACACCCCGGATCCCGACCCGGCCCGCACCCCCGCCGGTCGTCTCGATCCCGCCGCTGCTGCCCGGACTGCCGCCGATCGTCATCGGCTGACGCCAAGGTCCGTGAAGGGCTCATTGAGGGAATGAGATTCCCTCAATGAGCCCTTCACGGACAGTCGGCCGCGACATGCGTCACCCCGGAACGCAACCCCTGTCCGAGGCGCGGGCCACATCTCCAACGGGTGAGTCGCACGGTCGCTACCCTGTGCTGCAGGACCCGGTCGGCGTCGTCCGCCGGGACGTGCCCGAACCTGGAGGCGGTGTGCGTGTCAGCTTGGCGTGGCAAGGATAAGAGTCAGGAACTGGAGCGGCTCGCCACGCTCGCCGGAGAAGCGTCGGCGGAGGCCGCGTCCTCCTCGGCGCAGCTGGCGACGACGGTTCCGCCCGCGCCGCCGGACCTCACCGCGGGCGCCTTCTTCGACGTGGACAACACGATGATGATGGGCGCGTCGATCTTCTACTTCGCCCGCGGGCTCGCCGCGCGCAAGTTCTTCACCTCGGCCGACCTCGCCGGTTTCGTGTGGGACCAGGTCAAGTTCCGCATCGGCGGGCGCGAGAACAAGGCCGACATCAAGACCCACCGCGAGCGCGCGCTGTCCTTTGTGGCCGGTCGCACGGTCGAGGAGCTCACCACGATGAGCGAGGAGATCTACGACGAGCTGATGGCGGACAAGATCTGGTCCGGCACCCGCGCGCTCGCGCAGATGCACCTCGACGCGGGCCAGCGCGTGTGGCTCGTCACGGCGACCCCGATCGAACTCGCCGCGATCATCTCCCGCCGCCTCGGCCTCACCGGCGCGCTCGGCACTGTCGCGGAAACCAAGGACGGCGTCTACACCGGACGGTTGGTCGGCGACATGCTGCACGGCCGCGCGAAGGCCCACGCGGTCCGCGCGCTCGCGTCGCGGGAGGGCCTGAACCTCAAGCGCTGCACGGCTTATTCGGATTCGCAGAACGACGTGCCGATGCTGTCGGTCGTCGGCACCGCGGTCGCGGTCAACCCGGACAGCGGCCTGCGCGACGTCGCCCGCGCCCGCGGCTGGGAGATCCGCGACTTCCGCACCGGCCGCAAAGCCGCCCGCATCGGCGTCCCGTCCGTACTCGGCGCGGGCGCGGTCGCGGGGGCGGTCGCCGCGGGGATGGCGTACCGCCGCCGCTGAAACCGGATCAGTCCAGCACCGCGGTCGCCTCGACCTCGACCAGCAGGTCCGGTTCGGCCAGGAACGCCACGCCGATCCCGGTCAACGGGGCCTGAATGCTGACGCCCAGCTTCTTCTCCGCCCGCTGCACGCCCTCGACGAACTCGCCCATCTTCTCCGGCGACCACTCGACGAAATACACGGTCAGCCGCGCGACATCCGCGAACGTGGCGCCCACCTCGGCCAGCGCCGCGGCCACGTTCAGGTAAGCCTGCTCGACCTGCGCGGCCAGGTCCCCTTCCCCGACGTGCCCGCCGTCCGCGGTTCGCGCGACCTGCCCGGCGAGGTACACCGTCCGCGAGCCGGTCGCGACGGACACCTGCCGGTAGAGGCCGACCTGCGGCAGCGAAGCGGGATTGACCAGGGTGACGGCCATGTTTCCTCCTGAAGATCCTCGGTCTTCAAAACATAGCATTGCAATGCTATAGAATGCCGCCATGGCGAGGGCGAAAGATCCGGCAGTGCGCACCTTGCTGCTCGAACGGGCAGCGCAGATGCTCCGCACCCGCGAACCGATCACCCTGCGCTCGCTCGTGACCGGCACCGGAGTGTCGACGATGGCCGTCTACACGCACTTCGACAGCATGGACGGACTGTGGAAAGCCTTGCGGCAGGAGGGTTTTACCCGGCTGGCGCACCGGATGGCCGAGGTCCGCCAGTCCGCCGATCCGGTACGCGACCACGCCGCGCTGATCTCCGCGTACCTCGGCAACGCGCTGGCCCACCCGGACCTGTACCGCGTGATGTTCGACGCCAACTTCGACCTGGAAGACGCCCAAGCCGCCGACGACACCCTCGAGTACCTCGTGCAAGCCGCCGCCCGCGGCCGCGACACGGGCCGGTACCGCGAAGGCCTCGACGCGCTCGAACTCGCCACGCAAAGCTGGGCCATCGCGCACGGTCTGGTCTCGCTGGTCGCGAACGGTCCCCTGCCGCGCGGCACGCTCGAGCACGGCGCGGCCTTGCTGACCGCGCTGTTCGTCAGCGTCGGCGACGAACCGCGGCGCTGCGAACGCTCAGTGCATCGGGGCTGGCGCCTGCCCGGCTGAAGCTCAGCCTCGGAAAACGCTGCGGCGCTGGGAAAGCCTGCGGTACAGCGAGTGCTGGATCGACTCGCGGACCTGGTCGGTGAGCGTGAACACCAGCATCGGATCGTCGACCGCTTCCGGGCCGTAGTCGTCGGTGCGGATCGGTTCGCCGAACTCGATGGTCCACTTCGTCGGCAGCGGCACCGCACCGAGCGGGCCCAGCAGCGGGAAGAACGGCGTGACCGGGAAGTACGGCAGTCCGAGCAGCCGGGCCAGCACCTTGAGCTCGCCGATCTTCGGATACGTCTCCTCGGCCCCGACCACCGACACCGGGATGATCGGCACGCCCGCGCGCATCGCCGCGGACACGAATCCGCCGCGGCCGAAGCGCTGCAGCTTGTACCGCGCGGAGAACGGCTTCCCGACGCCCTTGAAGCCTTCCGGCCACACGCCGACCAGTTCGCCGTTGGTCAGCAGGCGTTCGGCGTCGGCGTTGCAGGCGAGCGTCTGCCCGGACTTGCGGGCGAACGACCCGACCAGCGGCAGCTTGAACACCAGGTCCGCGCCGAGGCCGCGCAGATGCCGTCCGCCGGTCTCGTCGTGCACCGCGACCGCGGTCATCAGCGCGTCGAGCGGCAAGGTGCCGGAGTGGTTGGACACCAGCAGCGCGCCGCCCGCCTTCGGCAGGTTCTCGACGCCGAACGTGTCGACCCGGAACCACTTCTCGTACAGCGCGCGCAGCGGCGGCAGCACGAGCGTCTCGGTGAGCTCGGCGTCGAAGCCGAACTCGTCCACCTCGTAGTCGCCAGTGAGCCGGTGGCGCAGGAAGGTGAGCGCGCCGCGCACCGATTCCGACAGCGGATCGGCCGCGGGCTCGCGCGCCGGACCGGACGGCTGCGCCGGGAACTCCACGACCGGCGCGTCCACCCGCTCCTCGACCGGAGCCGGGGCCTCGGCGGGCTTCTCCCGGCCGGGTCCATGCAGCGGAATGACCTGTGCCTCAGCACTGTTCACGGGATTCGCCTCGCTTCCGGCCCTCGTCGCGTGGTTCATCGGCGCGCCTGCCCGGTGGCGGCGGCCTCGAGCACCTTGCCCGCCAGCCCGGCCAGCGCGCCGCCGTCGAGCACCGGACGCAGGCCGCGGCCGGCCACGTAGTCGTCGAACGCCTCGCGGGTGGTCCAGCGGGGCGTGTACCCGAATTCCTTCTTGAGCTTCGTGATGTCGACCGCGCGGCCGAAGTTCAGCAGCCGCACCTGGTCGGCGGAAAAATCGACCAGCCGGGCGCCGCGCAGCAGCTTCCCGACCGACGGCACCACGCCGCGCGGCATCGGCAGCCCGACCCGGCCCGCCCGGCGGATCGCCTGCGACAAGGTCAGCACGCCCTCGGACGCGACGTTGAACACGCCCGGCCGGTCTTCCAGCGTCGCCATTTCGAGCACTGACAGCGCGTCTGACCCGTGCAGCAGCTGCAGCCGGGAGTCGTAGCCGAAGACGGTCGGCACGACCGGCAGCGAGAAGTACCGGGCCAGCACGGTGTCGACCTCGGGGCCGATGATGTTCGCGAACCGCAGGAGCGTGACGGTCAGGTCCGGGCGGCGGCGGGCGAGCCCGCGCACGTAGCCCTCCATCTCGACCGCGTCCTTCGCGTAGCCGCTGGTCGACGGCGGGATCAGCTCCGAATCCTCGGTGAACACCGCCTGCGAACGCGCGCCCGCGCCGTAGACCGCGGCACTCGACTTCACCACGAGCTTGCGCACCTTCGGCGCGCGCTGGCACGCGGCGAGCAGCCGCATGGTGCCGATGACGTTGACTTCCTTGACCGCGGCGCGCCGGCTCGGCCCGGCCGGATGCGCGGTGCACGAGGTGTGCACGACGGTGTCCACCTCGGCGCTGCTGATCACCTTCGCGATGAGCGGATTGCGGATGTCCGCGCGGACGAACTCGGCGCGGCCCATCCGTTGCTGGACGTCCTTGGACGGCGGGGCGGTGTCGACGCCGATCACCCGCTCGAGATCCGGATGCGCGCCGAGCCTGGCGAGCAGCTTCCCGCCGAGGTCGCCGGCGACTCCGGTGACGAGCACGATGTTCGAGGCCATGGAACTCCCTGATCGGCAGCAGTGTGCAAGACGGAGTGATCACTCGGGGTGCGCGAACCTGCACTCGCTGGAAGCATCGCGCTGATGCACTTGCCATGTTACCGGCCCCGGACACCCTGCTGACCAGGTCTTACCTGGTATTTACGAGGGACGTCCGGATTGCGATACGCGCCTCACTCGATCGGGCGTAGGAAGGTCCGAACATGAGTGTGGCCCGTCCAGAGACTGGACGGGCCACGAAGCCCTAGCCGCGCGGACGGCTCACTTGCCGGCCTTGCGCCGCTGCACGCGCGTACGGCGCAGCAGCTTGCGGTGCTTCTTCTTCGACATGCGCTTGCGGCGCTTCTTGATCACGGAACCCATGGGCGCTCCTCTTGGTCGTCGGTCACGCTGCCCGGCGCAGCGTCCAACGGGTGGAGCGCACAGGCACGAGCGGTTTACCAGGTTACTAGCGTCCCGGCGCGGGCTGGTCGGCGGGCATGGTCTGACGCATGCCCGCCGTCGGATCAGCCCACGTCGAAGTAAGCACCCTGCAGATACTCGTGCACCGCTTTTTCCGGCACCCGGAAGGACTTCCCGACTCTGACCGCGGGAAGTTCGCCCGAATGCACCAGGCGGTACACGGTCATCTTCGAGACCCGCATCAGCGTGGCCACTTCGGCGACTGTCAAAAACTGGACCTGCCCTACCGCGGGCAAATCCTCCCTCTTGTTCGGCGACATGTTTACCGCGTCCTTCGACACGTGTCGCGCCACGAGGCTTCCCCACCTGTGGTATCGACACGCACGTGCTCTTCCGAGGGTAGCGGGACAGGTGGGACTCGTGCGACGCCTGTCACCAGGATGGGCCCTCACCTGGGGCTTCGCGTAGCCCGGACGGCGCAGCAGTATCCGATTTGCCGGATTCGGCCCGGTGCGGCGCTACGACATCGGCACCGCTGAACGGAGCAGCGGACCCGCCGACGCCCTCCCCGGGCCCTGGCTCGAAGCGCCCCAATGTGGCATTGGGTGCATGCGACGCACCGAATGCCACATTGGGTGCGTCAGGTGCACCCGATGAGGTTTTCTCAGCAGCGCGGTACGCGGTGGGTTCGTGGCAGTGATGCTGGTCAGGGCACTGTGGGCGTCGACCGGCTAGGCGCGCCGGGCGGCTCCTCTCCCACCGAGGTCCGTGAAGACATCCCTGGGTTTTGTTTGTCAAGCGGCTGTGGGTTGTTGTCTGTTTTGGCTGGTTGTGGTGGCTTGTGGCCAGGCGGTTGCTTCGTTGTAGTGGGTGCTGGTTGTGAGGCAT
>NZ_JARACH010000046.1:0-68928 GCF_029087445.1 Amycolatopsis sp. La24 | reverse complement strand
CATCTGCGGTTCGGGGGTGCTTGTCAAGGCATCTTTCCCGCCTTGACAAGCACCCCCGAACCGTCAGCACAATCAAGCTTCGGGGTGCCCCACGCAACCAAAGGCCGATGTCGCCGCCAGGCGACGAGCCGCCGAGAAACCCTCAAATCTCCGACCGCTCAGCAACCGCCTCCCACAACGCCCCCAGTTCGTTCAACATCCCCGCGATCTCCCCCCGCCGCTCCTCCGGACACCCCTCAAGCAACGCCTGATCCAGCTTCCGAGTCCGCCGAGTCACCTCGCGGAACGCAGCCAACCCGTCATCCGTCAACGTCAGCACCTTCGCCCGCGCGTCATGCGGCGCAGGCCCCCGGGCAATGAGCCCCCGATTCTCCAACCGCCGGCACACATCAGCCATCGTCGACGTGTCCAGCGCGACCGCCTTGGCCAACGCGGTCTGATCGAACCCGGGATACGCCCGCACCGCCGACAGCACCGCGAACTGAGGCCCCGTCAGCACCGAGTCGACATGCCGATTCCAAGCCGCCAAATACGCCTGGTACAGCCGTCGAGCCCCGTACCCGGGCGCGGCAGCGAGATCCGTCGGAGCCTCCAGGCTCACCCGCCGCCCCGCCCGCGAGCCGCCTTTCGCTGACCCACCCACTGCTGTCGACATCCCTCGACCTTAACTACGCACCCGCGCCCCAGCAGCCCGTCCGGTCCGCCGGAGCCTGTCCCCGCATCGCCCATAATAGTACGTCCTCGGACTAAGTGCGGTTCAGGCAACGCCGGACGGGTTCCGCGGATTCCGGTCAAACAGGGCAGCCCCACCCATCAGAAAGAGCTGCGCGACCACCCGATCCCACCGTCGCTGCTTCCACGCGGCAGCCAGCCGCCCGCGATGCGCCGCCAAGTGGTCAGCCAGCACGTCGTGACCGAGATTGTGCGCCCGCCCGAAATGCCGGTAAGCCGCACGGAAATCCCGCACCGCCAGCGCGGCCCGCCCCCGGTCCATCTCGCCCTCGTACTCAGTGCCTGCCACAGTCCCTCCCCTTACAGCATAGACAAAAACGCGGATTGACGACAGAGAAAGCAATTCGCACAAAGCCGCCACCAGGAACGGAGGAATACCCGACAGTCGAGCGGATCACCGCGAAAACCGCAGGTCACCACTCCGGCCGTGAACTCCCCAGCTCAGGCGTAGTCCCCTCCCACCGCGGCGGGGTCTCGCTCATCCGGATCACCGGACCCAAGCTCTTCAAATCACCATAGATCGTCCCGTCGTCCACCACCGCGTAACGCTCGAATTCCTCGCGCGAAAGACGACCGGGCGCATCCGCGTAGGAGGTCAGCAATCCCTGCCGCTGCAACAACATCGACGACTGGCACAGCGAAACCCGCACGTGATAAGACCCGCCTTCCCGAGCCCGCCGCGCCAAAGCCAGCATCGCGCCGTAGCTTCCCAGGAATCCGGTGAGGAAATCGCACAAATAAACAGGCGTCAACTGTGGACGGTCCCCTCCCTGAATCACACAAGCACCAGTCACAGCTTGCGCGACCTGATCCCATCCAGCACGCATCCCGAACGGACCACCGGAACCGAAGCAGTCCACGCTCACATAAACGATCCCCGGACGCAGCGCCGCGAGATCCTCCGGACCGAAGCCATGAGCCGACATCCGCCCGGGACGATAGCCCTCCACAAAAACATCCGCGGTACTCGCCAAAGAACGCAACCGCGCGGCATCGTCCACAGTGGAGTAATCGAGATTAGTGCTTCGCTTGCCATGACTGGTATCCCGGACGAACGGAGCCACCTGAGGAAGATGCGGAGCCGTCACCATCAGCACATTCGCCCCATGCTCCGCCAAACTCAACGCGGCAGTGGGCCCAGCCAGAATACGGGTCAGGTCCAGGACCCGGACGCCCGACAGCGGCGAAGCACCCGCAGCGGGCAGCGGAGAAGGAGCGCTCTCCCCGATCTTGCTGATCTCGACCACCGGCCGGGAAGCCAGATACGCGCCATGCGGATGCGCGAGCCATTCCTCCGGCGTCCGCACGACTCCCCCACAAGCGCCAGCGGCGGCGATAGCGTCTTCCAGATCTTCGGCCTTCCACTTGGCGACAGCAGCGGCAACCGAGGAAGGCGTCGCCTCGCAATCGAGAACATCCAAAACCCGGCTTTCCAGATGCGGCAGATTGAAATGCGGCAGAAACCACCGTCCATCGGCGGTCGGCCAAGGCTGGGTGAGCGCGACCATGTGCTCAACGGCGGGCGAAAGCGGTGCAGGGCGATATTCGCCGGAAGCGGAACGGACGAGCGTCATGTCTTCGCCGCCCAGAGCGGTGGCCGCGGCGGCGCGGACATCCACCGCGATCTTCTGCCGACGTCCGGTCCGCAGCTCCCACAGATCGTTCGCGGCGACGGCGCGGGCGGCGAGTGCGTCGGCGAGGGTTTCGCCGATCCGGAACGGCGACGCGAAAAGCGGGTCCGAGCCGGTGATCGTGACCTCGTCGGCGGCGGGACGAGGGGCGTCGCGCAAGGTCATCAGTTCGTCGAAGGCGTCCATAGTCATTCCTTTCAGGCCGAAGCGACGTCGACCACGATGCGGCCGGTACCGGAACCGGCCAGGAGCGAAGCGGCTGCGTCCTTGGCGTCGGAGAGCGGGACGACCCGCGTCACGGAGTCCAGGAGCACCGGATCGAGCAACTGCGCCAGGCGCTGCCAGGCGGCCTCGCGACGGAGCGGAGGCGTGCGGACCGAGTCGATCCCGAGCAGGGAGACGCCGCGCAGGATGAACGGCAGGACATTGCCGGGGTACTCGGCGCCTCCGGCGAGTCCGCAGGTCGTCGCGACGCCGGAGTGTTGCAGCCCAGCAAGCGCACCGGCGAGGACGGAGCCGCCGACCGCGTCGAGCACGCCTGCCCAGCGTTGTTTGCCCAACGGCTTGCCAGCAGCAGCGAGTTCGGCGCGGTCGAGGACCTGCGCGGCGCCCAGTGCGGTGAGTTGCGAGGACAGCTCAGCGGGACGGCCAGTGGCGGCGATGACCTCGTACCGAGCCGCCGCGAGCAGCGCTATCGCGATCGAGCCGACGCCGCCGCCCGCGCCGGTGACCAGGATCGGTCCGGTTTCCGGGGCCAGGCCGTGGCGTTCCAGCGCGAGCAGGCTCAGCGCGGCGGTGAACCCGGCGGTGCCGATCGCCGCCGCGCGGAGCGGGCCGAGCTGCGCGGGGACGCGGACGAGGTCGTCGCCGTTGACCGCGGCGAGGCCAGCGAGCCCGCCGTGCAGGTCTTCGCCGAGGCCAGCGCCGTTGAGCGTGACCACGTCGCCCGCCTGCCAGCGCGGATGCCGCGACGCGAGCACCTCGCCGGTCAGGTCGATCCCGACGACGAGCGGATGCCGCCGGACGACGCCGGGGCGGCCGTGCAGCGCGAGCGCGTCCTTGTAGTTGATGCTCGAGCAGCGCACGCGAACGGTGGTGTCGAGGTCGTCCAGCATCGCCGGGTCGAGCCGGTCGAGCGTCGCTCCGGCGGAGTCGCGCGCGATCCAGCCGGGGAAGGCCGTCATCTCCTGGTCCATGCTTCCCACGCTAGAAATCCGGAACCTGACAGGGAAATGCCTGTCACAACGGCGCCATGCACGGCGGGCATAGCTGGGTAGGCTGCCCGGCATGGAGGTCGAACTGCGGCATCTGCGCGCGTTCGTGACGGTCGCGACGTGCGGCACGTTCACGGCCGCGAGCCGCGAACTGCTGATCACCCAGCCGGCGCTCACGCGCACGATCCAGCAGCTCGAGGAGTCGGTCGGCACGCGCCTGCTGGAGCGCACGCCGCACGGCGTCGAACCGACCGAGGCCGGCGGCGAGTTGCTCGGGCGGCTGCACGTCGTGCTGCGCGATCTCGACACCGCGCTCGCCGCGGCGGGCGGGAACGCGGGCCTGCGGATCGGGTTCCAGTGGGCGCTGCCGGATCCGTGGGCGAGCGACCTGCTGACCGCCTTCGAAACCGCGACCGGCGCGACCGCCACCCTCCTGCGCCGCGACGACATCGTGGCCGCCCTGCATTCCGGCGACGTCGACGCGGCGCTGGTGCGCGGCGAGATCGACGCGTCCGGGATCAGCGGAACCTTGCTGTTCGAGGAAGACCGGCTCGCCGCGGTCGCCGCGAGTTCGGAACTGGCGGCGCGCACGGAGCTGGACTGGACCGAACTGGCCGCGCATCCGGTGGTCGTGAACACGGTCAGCGGCGCGACCAGCCCGCTCGACTGGCCGCCGGAAAACCGGCCCGCGCAGGTGATGCAGTGCGGCAGCTACGACGAATGGCTCACGATCATCGCCTCCGGCCGGGCTGTCGGATCGACCACCACCTCGGCCGCGGAAGCGCACACCCACGCGCGCGTCGCGCACCTCCCGCTGCGGAACGCGCCCCGCGTGGCCCTGCGCCTGCTGTGGCCGACGCGCCGGTCAAGCGATCCGCTGCTGCGCCGGTTCAGCGAACTGGCACATTCCGTTCAGCGAGCGTCGTAGTCCGCACGGGCCTTTTCGATCTTCGCCAAATGCTCGACGCTCCATTCCAGCAATGGCGCGGTCGCTTCGCGGAGGGTCCGGCCCATGACCGTCAGCTCGTAGGAAACGTGCGGCGGCATGACATTGTGGACAGTCCGGGTGAGAATCCCGTCGCGCTCCAGATCCCGCAGCGTCACGGTGAGCATCCGCTGGCTGATCCCCTCGATTTCCCTTTTGAGTTCGGTGAACCGCTTCGGCCCGTCACGCAGCATGCGGACGATCAGCAGCGCCCACTTGTCGCCCACGATCTCCAGGACCACGCGGGTCCGGCACACCTCGTCGGCCATGGTTACCTCCGGAGAACCGGGGCACTAATTAGTGCCTTATTGCCCGCCGCGCTGCGGACGATCACGATGGTTCTCAAACAGTACCGGGTTACTTCCGGTAACCGCAAAACCGAGGAATCCTGACTATGACTACGTTTGTGCTGGTGCACGGCGCGTGGCACAGCGGCCGCGCCTGGGACCGGGTCGTCCCGCTGCTGGAAGCTGCCGGGCACCGAGTGCTCGCGCCCTCGCTGACCGGCTACGGCGACAAGAAACACCTGCTCAGCCCCGAAATCGGGCTCGACACCCACGTCCAGGACATCGTGGACCTGCTCCGCGGAGAAGAGGACGTGGTCCTGGTCGGGCACAGTTATGCCGGGCTGGTCATCTCGTCGGCCGCGAACGAGGTGCCGGACCGGGTCGCGGAGCTGGTCTACCTCGACGCGATGGTGCCCGAGGACGGCGAAACCGCGGTCGACGTCCAGCCGGTGAGCCGAAGCCTGATCGAACTCGCCCAGCAGCACGGCGACGGCTGGCGCGTCCCGCCGCTGCCGGAGCGGCCCGCGCCGTTCGGGCTGTTCGGCGTCACCGACCCGGACGACGTCGCCTGGGTGCGCGGAATGCTCTCCGACCAGCCGGTCCGCTGCCTGCAGCAACCGGTACGGCTCGACAATCCGGCCGCGCGAGCGATCCCGCGCACGCACATCCACTGCGTCGGCACGACCCCGGAGGGCATCATCCGCCGCCCGGTCCCCGCGATCCAGCCGAACGGGGCGCCCGCGCAGGTGTGGGAGCTGCCGACCGGGCACGACTGCATGGTGACGATGCCGGTCGAGCTGAGCGAACTGCTGCTGAAGCTCGCCTAGTCCGGATGGCCGAGTGCCCACCGGGCAAACTTGCCCAGTGGGCACTTTTATGGCTACCTTGGGAGCACAGCACCCGGGGGGAAGGACGTCCAGCCATGCCGAAAACCGCCGTGCCGGAAGAAACGAGCCCGTTCACCCGGCGCGTCAAGATCGGCATCGCCGGGGCGTTGTCCGGCATGGCGCTGGGCATGCTCGACAGCTACATCGTCGCCACCGCGCTGCCCAGCATCGCCGCGGACCTCGGCGGACCGGGGTCGATGACCTGGATCATCACCGCCTACGCGCTGGCGATCGCCGCGTCGACCCAGGTGTGGGGCAAGCTCAGCGACCAGTTCGACCGCAAGGCGATGTTCCTGCTGTCGGTGGCCGTCTTCCTGGCCGGATCCATGCTCTGCGGGCTGGCTCCGACCATGGGCGCGCTGATCGGTTTCCGTGCGCTGCAAGGGATCGGGGCCGGCGGACTGCTCGTCGGGGCGATGGCGATGGTCCAGGTTCTGGTGCCGCCCAAGGAATCCACGCGGATCTCCAGCTGGACCGGCCTGCTGCTGGGCCTCTCCCTCGTCGGCGGCCCGCTGGCCGGCGGGTTCCTCACCGACGCGCTCAGCTGGCGCTGGATCTTCTACGTCAACGTCCCGTTCGGACTGTTGTGTCTCATCGGGACAGTCGTCGGGGTCCGGCTTCCGGCGAAAAGCGGGAAGACACGCATCGATTACGGCGGAACGGTTTTACTGGTCGCCGCGGTCGTCTGCCTCACCTTGGCGACCAGTTGGGTCGGCACCCGCTACGCCTGGAACTCGCCGACAATCCTCGGCCTGTGCGCGGCCGCGGTCGCCGCGCTGACCGCGTTCGTGTTGGTGGAACGCCGCTGCCTCGAGCCGCTCGTCCCGTTCCGGATGTTCCGTACCCGCAACTTCGCGCTCGCGCAGGTGCTCGGCTTCGCCTTCAACGTCACCATGGTCGCGACAGTCACCTTTCTCCCGCTGTACTTCCAGAACGCGCGCGACGTGCCGCCGTCGCTCAGCGGGCTGCTGCTGATCCCGATGACCGCCGGGATGGTCGTGGTGATGAACGCGAGTTCGAGATACCTCCGCCGCACCGGCCGTTTCCGGATCCTGCCGATCATCGGCAGCGCCTGCGTCGCCGTCGGGATGGCCGGGGTGTGCTTTCTGGGACCGGACACCGATCCGCTGCTCGCGTCGCTGACCGGACTGCCGCTCGGGGCGGGGCTCGGCTGCCTGATCCAGAACACGATCCTGATCATCCGGCTGAGCATCGAACCCCGAGACCTCGGCGCGGCGCTCGGCCTGGGCTCCCTGACCCGGACGCTCGGCAGCGGCATCGGCGCGGCCCTGTTCGGCTCGCTGTACGTCAGCGCGCTGACCCGAGAGACCCCACCGGCCGCGGTCGCCGACGGCCTGCACGCGGTCGCCAGTGCGACGCTCGTCGTCGCGCTGCTCTCCCTGACGGCCGCGTGCTTCGTCCGCGAAGTCCCGCTCACCGACCGCCCCGCACCGCGCTGACCTGCGGATTCCAGCGGCGCTCCAGACCCGTTCCATACCTTCCCGGCAGCGTCCTCCACGGTGCGTCGCGTCCGCCGGGAGGGTGGGACCGAGGCCAAGGGGGACGAACCGGCCGGGCCAGACCCTCCCGGCCGGTTCGGGCAAGGGCGGTCGCAACCCCAGGCTCCGCCCTTGCCCGCTCTTCACCGCTCGCGGCGGGTGCGATTTCACTCGCCGCACCGCCTCGATCGCTGCGTTTCACTCGTTGCACCGCCTTGATTCGCCACGATCCCGATCGCAGCGCCGCCCGCAACGCCGCACTTCCGCTCGCGACATTGCCCCGAGTGCCGCACCGCCCCGATCGCCATTCCGATCGCCGTGCCACCCCGGCTGCCTCGATCCCGATCGCCGCATCGCCCGATCGCCGCGGCGCCGCGGCGTGGCGGCGTGGCGGCGTGGCGGCGTGGCGGCGTGGCTGGCCGGAGTAGTCGGAGCGACCGAGACGGGGCCGAGCCAGCCATGGCCGCCACGACGTGCTCCCCCGAGCAGTTCCCGTCCGCCGCACCCACCGATCCGCCTCGGCCGCCACCGGTGGTCAGCCGACCGCGCGCTCCAGCAACACCTCCGCAGCCGCACGCGCATGACGGCCGTAGCTCGGATCGCCGAGAACCATCGCTCGGCTCGCGGCTCCGTCGGCCAGCGTCACCAGTTGCTCGGCGAGCGCGGCGGGATCGGCGGCCCCCAGTTCCGAAACCAGGTCGGTGACCAGCCGGAGCATCAGCAGTTTCTGCTCCCGCGCGTACGCGTGCACCGCGCTGGCCGGGTCCGGGTACTCCGCCGCCGCGTCCACGAACAGGCAGCCGCGCACCGGTTCGGCGTCCGGCAGGTCGAACATCGCCAGAAGCCGTTGCCGCGCAGGGAGATCCGCGCGGGTCAGCACGTCGTGCAGGGTGTCGCCGGAGCGGACGAGGTCCCGCAGATATGCGACGACCAGATCGTCCTTGACCGGGAAATGCAGGTACAGCGTCCGCTTCGACACCGGGGCCGCGGCGGCGACCTGCTCCATCGTCGTGCCGGTGATGCCCTGGCGGGCGAACAGGTCCGCGGCGGCCGCCAGCACGCGTTCGCGTCCGCCGCGACCGGCCCGGCGGGCCTTCTCCTCGACCATGCGGCCAAGTGTACAGAAGCGTTTACTTAAGCCGTCGCAGCCTGCTACCGTGCTTAGGTACACGAGAACGTTTACTTAAGGAGGCACTCCCGATGCCCGAACTCGCCGACGCCGCCGCGACCCTGATCCGCGGGCGGCGCGCGACCCGGTCGTTCCGGCCCGATCCCGTTCCGGACCGCACCCTGCGCGAGATCTTCGACCTCGCCGCCTCCGCGCCGTCCAATTCCAACGCGCAGCCGTGGCAGGTCGAGGTCGTCAGCGGAGCCAAGCGAGACGAACTCGCCGACGCGCTGGTCGCCGCACACCAGCAGGGCCGCCGGTCGGTCGATTTTCCGTACAGCGAAGCCATTTACGAAGCCGTGCACCAGAAGCGCCGAGCCGCGGCGGGCGGCGCGTTGTACGGCGCGCTGCGGATCGGTTTCGACGACCACGACGCGCGCGCCGCCTACGACACCGAAAGCCTGCGCTTCTACGGCGCCCCGCACGTCGCGCTGCTGTTCGCCCCGGACACCGCCGAAGCCAGGCTCGCGGCGGACGTCGGGATGTACGGGCAGACCTTGCTGCTGGCCATGCAGGCACACGGAGTTTCCAGCTGCCCGCAAGGATTGCTGAGCTTCTACGCGGACACGGTCCGGGAAACGCTCGGCCTCGACCGCGGGAAGCTGCTGTTCGGGATCTCGTTCGGGTACGCCGACCGCGCCGCGCCGGTCAACCGGTTCGCCGTCGGACGCGCCCCGCTCGCCGAGACCACCCGCTTCCACGCCTGATCTCGTCTCGACCGGAATCTCCCGAAAAGATTGCCGGGCCGCCGCGCGGGTACTCCGGTCCGGGGAGGTGCCGATGGACGTACCGACACTCGGCGTCGAGGAAGAATTCCTGCTCGCCGCGCCGGACGACGGCCGTCCGCTGCCCGTCGCGGACGAGGTTCTCGGGAAGGTCGGGCGGCTCGCGGACGGGGCGGCCGTCCATCGGGAACTGCGCGCGACCCAGGTGGAACACGCCACCGGCGTCTGCACGACCGCGGCGCAGCTTCGCGACCAGCTGTGCCGCGGCCGGCTGGCGTTGTCCCGCGCCGCGACCGACGCCGGCTGCGCGATCCTCGCCACCGGAAGCCCGGTCGGCCCCCTCCGCTCCCCCGCCGAGCCACTGCCGCCGGACCGCTACGCGCGGATCGACGCGCACTACGGCGATCTGGCCGCCGATTACGAAGCCTGCGGCTGCCATGTGCACGTCGGAGTCCCGGACGCGGACACCGCGGTAGCGGTCGTGAATCACCTCGCGCGATGGCTGCCGACGCTGCTCGCGCTGTCGGCCAACTCACCGTTCGACCGCGGCCGGGACACCGGGCTCCACAGCTGGAGAATGGCGCTGCAGACCCGTTTTCCCGGCTCCGGCCTCTCCCCGCACGCGAGGTCCCACGCCGAGCATTCGCGGCTCGTCGACTCGCTCGTGGAGTGCGGGGCGCTGGTGGATCGCGAGCAGACGTTCTGGCTCGCCTGGCCTTCGCCGCGCTATCCGACAGTGGAGCTGCGGGTCGCCGACGTGCCGCTGACCGTCGACGGCGCGCTCGTTCAGGCAGTCCTCTCGCGGGCACTGGTCGCGACCGCACTCGCTGACCTGGAACGCGGCATCGAAGCAGCCCCGCTCGACACGCAGATCGGTTCAGCGGCGGTGTGGGCGGCGACGCGGCACGGGCTCACCGGCGCCCTCGTCGACCCGGTCCGCGAGAGACCGCTGCCCGCCGCCGAAGCCGTCGCCGATCTGCTCCGCCATGCCGGACCCGCCCTCCGAGCGGCCGGAGACCACGACCTCGCCCACCGGCTCGTCCAAGCCGTGCTGCGGGACGGCACCGGCTCGGCCGCGCAACGGAAAGCCGGGCCGGACGGAGTCGTCGCGATGCTCACCGCGCGCACCGTCCCACGCGTGACCTCGCTCCAGACGGGTACCCGGGGACAATGACGACCTCCCTCACCGCACTGCCGACCGCGCGCGGACCGGTCTCCGCGGCACTGCTGGAAATCCTGCGGGATCCGGCCGTCCAGACCGCGGTCGACCTCCGCGACGCCGACCCGTTCGGCGACGATCTCCACCTCGCCCTGCACCTCTGCTACGAACTGCACTACCGCGGGCTGCCCGGCGTCGACGCGGACCGCGAGTGGGACACCGCGCTGCTGAAAATCCGGGCAGAGCTGGAGAACACGTTCCGTTCCGCGTTGCGCGACGCGGTTCCCGGCGGCTCCGACGTGGACGCCGAACTCGACGAACTGCTGACCGAACGCGACGCCGACGGAGCGGTCGGTTTCCTGCTGGCCGAGGGCGAATGGTGGCATGTCAAGGAACTGTTCGCGCACCGGTCGATCTACCACCTCAAGGAAGCCGATCCGCACGCGTGGGTCATCCCGCGGCTGTCCGGTCCGGCGAAGGCCGGGCTGGTGGCAGTGGAGTTCGACGAGTTCGGCGGCGGCCGCGCCGACCGGGTGCACGCGAAGCTGTTCGCGGACCTGCTCGCGGCGGCGGACCTGCCCGACGGGTACCTGGCGCTGCTGGAGCACGTTCCGGGGCCGATGCTCGCGCTGGTCAACATGATGTCGATGTTCGGCCTGCACCGGGCGTCGCGCGGGGCGCTGGTCGGGCACTTCGCCGCCGCGGAGATCACCACCGCCCCGGGCGCGCAGCGGATGGACCGGATCCTGCGCCGCCTCGGCGCGCCCGAAGCCTGCCGGTTCTTCTACACCGAACACATCGAGGCCGACGCGGTGCACGAACAGGTCATGCGGCACGACGTCGTGGGCGGATTGCTCGCCGCGGAACCGGAACTGGCGGCGGACGTCGTGTTCGGGATCCAGGCCACCGGGTTCCTGGAAGCACAACTCGACCAGCACCTGCTCGGCTGCTGGCAGGACGGACTGTCCTCGCTGCGCCAGCCGCTGCCTTGAGGACAACGGCCTGGTCGCGCACCCGCGACCAGGCCGCCGCAGGGTCAGCCAGTGCCGCGGACCCGCTTCCGATGACTCGCGTCGCACCACGGAAACCTCTTGCTGCGCCGGCAAGCGCACACCGCGACGACGAACCGGTCCGACCGCGCCGTGCCCCCGTCCGGAGTGGACACCTCGACCGGTCCCTCCACCAGGACCGGCCCGCCCGGCACCACCCGGACCCGGCGTTCATCGCGCGGCACGGAGCACCACCAGTTCCTCCGTGCGGTCGCCGGGCCGCACGAAACCGCGTTCGATCAAGAACTCAAGGCGTCCGGAGACCACCGGTCCGAACGGCACTTCCGCCCGCGCCAGCACCTCGCTGCGCAACCCTCCCGCAGCCAGCGCGAACCGGGTTTTGTCCACATCGGACATCGTCGACTGCACCAGGTACAGCGCACCAGTACGGGTCAGCAGCGAAGGAGCGGCGGCGCACAGCGGGTCCAGCATCGCGCGACCATCCGGCCCCGCGTCCCAAGCGCGAGTCGAGCGGACGGTCGGCGTCGGCGAAGGCACATACGGAGGATTGGCGACCACGACGTCGTACGGTCCGGCTTCGACGGTTTCCTCAAGCCCGCCGCGGAGCAGTCCGATCGGGAGCGCGCGCAGCACGGTGTTCATCCACGCGGAAGCCAAGGCCCGCATGGAGATGTCCGCCGCGACGACCGCGGCTCCGGTCCGGGCCAAGGCGATGGCCAGCGCACCGCTGCCGGTTCCCACGTCCGCGCACCGCATTCCGCACCCGATGCGCGTGTCCGCCAACAACACGCTCGAAAGCAAGGCGGTGTCCTCTTGCGGACGGTAGACCCCCGGCAGCCGGAATACTCTGCCCAGCGGCCGGGCCTCCGTTTCAGTGCGCACAGACGTCGTCATGGCGGTCCTCCATCTCGGTCGGGCCGCCGGGATACCCCCGTCCGGTCTGGCCAAACCGCGATTTCCGCCGCACCGCCCCGAAAACGGCCGGTCACCCGGGCGCGTGCCGGTAGCAGCGCTGCTCGACGATCTCCCCGTCGCCGTTGGCCTTGGGCTCGCCGTGGACGTAATGGCCGACCCCGCGCGCCCGCGCCATTTCCCGGCCCACCGACACCGCGTCCGCGCGGCGCGCCGCGGTGTTCGCCACCCGCCGGATCCCCTCGATCCGGTTCTTCCACAGCCCGCCCTCGCGACTGGTGTGAATGTCCCCTTCGGCCATCCCGCGCCTCCTTCCGCCTCGCCCGCCGGATACCCGATGCCCCCGCGGGCAACCGGGTTGCCGGGGCCGCCACCGGGTACCCGAACCGGGAACGGAAGGAGCGAAACCATGACCGAACCGCGCGAATCCGACGACGTCTACGGCGACACCCCGGAAGAAGAACGCGAGACCATCCGCGGCGAACAGGGCACGTCCGGCGACGAGCACGACGACTCCGACCCGCAGCAGGGCCGGTGAACCTCAGCGGGACGATTCGCAGGCTTCCCGCGCCGGCACCCCGCAGCCGAGCCGGGCCCAGACCGTCTTGCCGCCGGAATGCTCGTGCACTCCCCAGTCGTCGGCGAGCCGGTCGACGAGCAGCATCCCCCGGCCGCGCGCCCGGTCGAAGTCCGGCGGGCGGACCTCCGGGCGGCCGGGCTCGGGGTCGTCCACTTCGATCACCACGACGCAGGGCCGCGACAGGACGGTCAGCCGCGCGTACGACGGGCCCGACGTGTGCTCGTAGGCGTTCGACGCGAGTTCCTCGACCACCATCAGGACGTCCGCGAGATGGTCCGGGGACAGATGCCCCAGCGACTTGCCCGCCCAGGCGCGCAGGCTCGGCAGCGTCGCGACCCCGGTGCCCCGCAGGTCCAGCGCCCAGGGTGCGTCGCCCTCCCCGGAGTCCGGGCCGGTCACCGCCGGTCCCTCGTCCGGCCAGAACAACACAACCACTCTCCCGCCGACTGCGCGACGGAGTACGGGCTCGCGCCGGAAAACGCCGCAGCGTTTCGCCGCCCCTCGCCGCAGCCGCTTGACATCACGTGGGGAAGTCCCTTTCTCGCGCTCCACTCCGCCGGTGCCCAAACGGGCGTACCCGGACGGGGCCGACTTCACACCTGCTGGCGCGCATCTCTGGACCCCGGGGCCGGTTCGGCTACTGTCGCTGCATGCCGTCTCACGCGCCGGAGCCCGAATCGCGGGCTCGCCTCGCCGAAATCCTCGGCCCCGGGGCGAGCAACGCCGCGCTCGGCGAGGAGCTCACCAAGATCCTCACCCGGGCTTGCGCCGTCCTCGACGTCGACACCGCCACCGTGCTGCGGCACGATGCCCGGTGGCAGCGCCTGGTCGCCGTCGCGGCCGCCGGACTCGAGGAGGAGATCTACCAGGGAGTCCAGGTGCCGGTCGGCGCGGGGTTCGCCGGCGCCGTCGCCGCGCGCCGGGAGCCGGTCGTCATCGACCAGGTCGACAAGACCACGGTGCTGAATGCGCTGCTGTCCGAACGCGGCCTGCACACCATGCTCGGCGTCCCGATGCTGGCCGGCACCGAACTGGTCGGCGTGCTGCACATCGGAGCCGTGCGGGACCGCCGGTTCACCACCACCGACATCGAAACCCTGCGGCTGCTGGCCGACCGGCTGGCCGCCGTGCTGCAGGCGGAGATCATGCACCAGAACCAGGCCGCGACCATCGCGCTGCAGCGCAGCCTCCTGCCGGGCGTGCTGCCCGTCATCGACGGCCTGCGCCTGGCCGCGCGCTACGTGCCGGGCGCGGAGGCCGGGCTCGGCGGCGACTGGTACGACGTGTTCCGGCTTCCCGGGGGCCAGACCGGCATCGTGATGGGCGACGTGTCCGGGCACGGCCTCGAAGCCGCGGTCATCATGGGGCGGCTCCGCAGCGCGCTGCGGGCCTACGCGCTCGACTGCGACGATCCCGCGACCGTCCTCGCCAAGCTCGACCGCAAAGCGAACCACTTCGAACACGGAGTGATGGCGACGGTCGCGTACGGCATCCTCCGGCCCGGCCACGGCAGCATGGCGCTGTCGCTCGCCGGGCACCTGCCGCCGGTCGTCGCGGCGCCGGGCGAACCGGCGCGGCTCGTGCCCGCCCCGCCGGACCCGCCGGTCGGCCTGACCGTCGGGGCCACCGTCGAACGGCGCACCACCACGGTGGAGCTGGTGCCGGGAGCCGTCGCCGCGTTCTACACCGACGGTCTCGTGGAGCGCCGCGACCGGCTCGTCGACACCGGCATGGACCAGCTCGCCGAGCTGGTCCGGCCGGAGGACCCGGAACTGGCCTGCGCCCGGATCATGGCCGCGATGGTGGGATCGCGGCCCCCGCAGGACGACGTCGCACTTGTGGTGCTCCAGCGCACTGCGGGGGCGCACTGATCACTCCGCGGCCAGCGCCTCGTCGAGCGTGCGGTACAGCGGGAGACTCTGCTCCAGCCCGGTGAGCTGGATCGGCCGCAACGTCGCACGGCCGGACGCCACGATCCGCACCTGCGTCCCCTCCGGCGCCTCCCGGCACGCGGCCAGCAGGACGGTCAGTCCCGCCGAGGCGAGGAAATCGACCCCTGTCAGGTCCAGTACCAGCACCGGGGGCTTCCCGGTGAGGGTCTCGGCGACCGCGGCCGTCAATTTCGGGGCGGTCCCGAGGTCCAGGTCCCCGTTCAGGGCCAGCACCGCCGCGGGCGAGCGGTCGGCCCGTTCGATCGACAGCGAACCCGGCGGGTCGATCACCGGGTCGGTCAGCTCACTCATCGCTCTTTCCCTCCTCAGGAAGCCCGGAACGCCTGCGTCCGGGCAGGAAAAGTACGCGGCTGGCTGCTCAACCGCGAATAGCATGCCTTACGGACGGCGGCTCGCACGAATGCCGCCGCGGGAAATGATCTCGGATCCCGGGAACGTCGGCAGCGCGGGGCCCCCGGGAAGAGACGTTCGGCTCATTGCGCGCGGTTTTCGCCCTTCGCGGACGGGGCTGTTCGGGTGCTGGCTTGCCCGCCCCGGGGACGCGGCAGGCCACGGTCCGGGCGGTTCGCGCCGATCCTCCAGCGGGAGACCTTTCGCGGCTGAATGCGCATGGATGTGCTGTTGGCCGCCGCCCGCGCGGACCGGCCCGCCACCGAACGCGTCGAACACCACGCCCGCTCAACGCACGCCGAGCCACCATCGGCCGCTGCCCATGCGACCTGATCCGCAACCCCGCAGCCTGGACTCCCCACTCGTTCACCGCGCACCGAGACACCATCGGCCGCCGACGTTCACGGGGCCGGATGCGCAACGTCGCAACCCGGACACCGCTCCCGCTCCCCCGCGCGGAGACAGCACCCGCCGCCCACGCGAACCGGCGCTCAGCGCAACCCGAACACCACTCCCCCTCATCGCGCACGACCGCGCCGCTGCCCGGCCGCGTTCTCGCGCAGCCGGTTCGCGTGTTCGCCGATCTCCCCGACGCGATCCGCCAGCGCCGCGTGCCGCGGTTCGAGATGCGCGCGCACGTCGGCCAGCGGCGGCAGCAGATTAGTGACGTCGTCGTCGCCCAGCGCGACGCTGAGCCGGTCGGCGCTTTCCTGTCCGGCGGGGTCCAGGCCGGGCGCGGCGCTCGCCTCCGCGGCCAGCCGGCGCAGCACCGCGGCGTTGCGCCGGGCCCAGTCCGCGACTGCCCGGTCTCCCGCGCGGCGGCCGCGTTCCGCGTCGACACGGGCTTCGCCGGTAGCCTCTCCGGTCGCCGACGGCCGCAGCCGCAGGTACCGGCGTTCGGCCGCCTGCCTGCTCGCCACGCCCAGCGCCGGGGCCAGCGCCGCCCAGCTCGCGCCCGCCGCGCGCGCGGCCGCGATCAGTTCCGGTTCCCATTCTCCGAGCTGGTCGCGCAGCGCCCGCAGCGCGGAAAGCGCGGCCATCGACCGGTCGGCCGCCGCTCCGCCGTCCCGGGCGGCCAGCACCGCGTCGCGGACGCCCTGGATCAGCAGGCCGGGGTCCACCTCCGCCATCGCGTCATCCTCTCGACGACTTGGCAGTTGTCATCGTTTCGATGACATGCTAGAAGAAAAGAGCGTCCCCTGTCGAGCGGCGGAGGTGAGTCCGATGTCCTGCCGAGCACGCGGGCCGATTCCCCGCGTTCCGCAGGTTTCCCGTGCCCCTTCACCGGGAATCAGGTCCGGACCGCCCGCAAGGGCGCGTTCCGGCCGCTAGCCGGAAAACCCCGCCGCGCCGCCGGATGCGGCCCGTGGCGCGGAGCAGGCCACCCCTGGTCCGTGCCAGTCCTTCGCGCGAGAAAGGCGTTGTCCCCGTGTCCCTGCCGCTGCACACCGCCCAGACCGGCCCGTCGCACCCCGCTTCGGTGCGCTTGTGGAACTACCTCGCCGACGTCACCGCCGCACTGGGCATCGGCCTCGAGTCCTGCACCGTCGACCACGACACCCCGGTGTCGGCCTACGTCGCGCTCGACGGCCACCTGCCCGCCTACCCCGGCCGCGACGTCGCCCTGCTGTGGGACGAGATCCACGGCTGGGCCGCCGCCGTGGAAACGCATTCCGGCGAGGACCTCATCGTCATCCGCTACCTGGGCGGGTCCACGGTCGCGCCGCCCGCGTCCCGCGTCGCCGAGTTCGCGGCCGCGGTCCGCGACGACGACCACCGGATCGGCTGCCTCGCGCCGCCCGAAATCCGGACGCTGGGCACGCCTGCCGAGCTCGACGCCATCCTGCGCGATGCGGGCTGAACCGGGCGGCGCACCGTCCATGAGCGTCCACTGTGGACTCCCCCGTTTCACGCCGCCTCGCGACGGGTAGCCAAGATCATGAGCGAGTTCGAAGCGCAGCGAAGGATGCCCGCGCCCGCGGAACGGGTGTACGCCGTCGCGTCCGATGCCGCGCACCAGGACGAATGGCTGCCGGAGCCGGTCGCCGCGCCCCTGGCCGGGCGCCGTGACCGGCTGCGGCTCGAATGGGACGGCGGCTGGCTCCAGATCGCGTCCGGCGCGGCGGGCACGAGCCACGCGACGCTGCACCTGTTGGTCCCGGCCGGACCCGGCCGCGACGACGTCCCGGCGCGCATCCGCGAGTCCCTCGACCGCCTCGCCGTTTTGTCCGGCTCGCCCGGCTGAAACCGTCCACAAGGGACTCGGCCCGGATCGTTTTCCGTCGCACGGAACAGGAACGGCACCGCGCGCTTCGGATCGGCTACTCTGCGGCCAGGAGTTGATGGTCCATGGTGGTGCGGAAGGAAATTCTGCCCGGGCCTCGCCTGCCCCGCACGGAACGGAACCGGTTCGCGGTCGACTGCGTCGTCGACAGCCTGCTGCGCTGCCTTCCGCTGGCCGAGCAAACCCGGCTGGGCGTCGTCGCGGCGAGCCGCGGCCGCACGTGCGACCGCGAGGCCCTCCTGATGGAGATCTCGTTGCGCACCAGGCGTTCCCCGCTCGCGGCGAGGTTCCTGGTGCGCGCGGTCTACTCCGCACTGGGGCAGACGTCGCCGGAGCTCGCGTCCCGGGTGCGCGCGGGCGTGAGCCCGGACGTGCTGGTCCTGCTGGGCGGGACGCGGCAGCCGAGCACGTGGTCGCGGGAAACCCCGCCCCGGTGCCACAGCGGATAAACCCTGCTCAGGCTCGAGTCTGGCCGCGGTCCGGTCCGCATCGCACCTGCCTCCCCCTCGGGGAGTTGCCGTTCCGGCAAGATCGCGTGCACTCCGGGCCCGGCTGCGGCGACGCTGGACGCACCCGACCCGAGGAGCCGACCGATGACCACCGACGCGACCCTGTTCTGGGACGAAGTGCACGCCGCCCGGCCGCCCGCGGCCCCGAAGCCGAACGCCCGGCTCGTGGAAACCGTCTCCGGCCTTCCCCCTGGCGCCGCGCTCGACCTGGGCTGCGGCAACGGCGGCGACGCCCGCTGGCTCGCCGGCCGCGGCTGGACCGTGACCGCCACCGACATCTCCGCCGTCGCCGTCAACCGCCTCTCCGGCCCGAGGATCACCGCGGTGCGGCACGACCTGCGGGTCAGCTTCCCGGCAGGCGAATTCGACCTCGTGACGGCGCACTATCTGCAGACCCCCTTCGAACTGGACCGGTCGGCGGTCCTGCGCACCGCCGCGCACGCACTGCGGCCGGGCGGCCGGTTGCTGGTCGTGGACCACGGCTCGATCGCGCCGTGGTCGTGGAACCAGGACCCGGACGCGCATTTCCCCAGCCCGGCCGAGATCGCCGAAGACCTCGCCCTCGACCCGGCGCGGTGGGCCGTCGAGCGCGCCGACTCCCCCACCCGCCTCGCGACCGGACCGAACGGCCAGACCGCCGAGGTCGTCGACCACGTCCTGCTGATCCGCCTGAACCCCTGAGGAGACCACTGTGGCCCGCCGTCGCGACACCCCGCCGCCCCGCACCGGAAGCAGCGAAACCGAAGTCCTGCGCGGATTTCTCGACTATCTCCGCACCTCAGTCGCCGCCAAGGTCGACGGCGCGCCGGAACCCGAAGCCCACACCGCCATGGTGCCGTCCGGGACGAATCTGGCCGGCCTGCTCAACCATCTGACCTTCGTGGAGCGGTCGCTGTTTCTCGGCGAAACCGTCAAGAGCTGGCCATCGACCTTTCGCACCAAGGACAACGTCGCCGACGTCGTCGCCCGCTATCGCGAAGCGGTCAAGCTCGCCAACGAAGTTCTCGACAGCTGCCCGGATCTCGCCGCCGCGCTGCCAGGTCGCGACGGTCCGAGCGTCCGCTGGGCGCTGACGCACATGATCGAGGAAACCGGACGGCACGCCGGGCACGCCGACATCCTGCGCGAGCTGATCGACGGCACGACCGGACGCTGAAAACCAGTGGCCCCGCCCCGGCGCGCCCGGCCATCATGGAAGGCATGACCACCGCACGCATGGCGAGCCCCGACCTGGGGCCCGTTCTCGTGCGCTGACACGACCAGCCCCGGCCGTCGCCGGGGTCTCTCCGCCGTCGTCCGAGGGCGGAGAGGGTTGTCCATGACCGACTTGATCACCACCGCGATCCCTTATGTCAACGCGGAACCGCATTTGGGGCACGCGCTCGAACTCGTGCAAGCCGACGTCCTTGCCCGGCACCGACGGTTGCGCGGCGCCAAAGTCCACCTGCTCACCGGCACCGATGACAACGCCCTCAAGAACGTCACCGCGGCAAAGGCGGCAGGCGTGCCGGTGCAGGAGTTCGTGAACCAAGGCGCCGCGCGATTCGCCGCGCTACAGGAACCGCTCGGGCTCGCCGTCGACGATTTCCTCCGCACCAGCACCGATCTCCGCCACCTCGACGGCGTCCGGCGCCTGTGGCAAGCCAGCGCCCAACGCGGCGACTTCTACCGCCGCGACTACACCGGCCGCTACTGCGTGGGCTGCGAACAGTTCTACGCGGACGGCGAACGCTGCCTGGAACACGAAACCCCGCCGGAAGTCGTCACCGAACAGAACTGGTTCTTCCGGCTTTCCCGCTATTCCGGAGAAATCCGGGACCTGCTGGAGTCCGGCCGCCTCCGGATCGAGCCCGCCGCCCGGCTCCGCGAGGTGCTGGGATTCGTGCGCTCCGGGTTGTCCGACCTCAGCGTGTCCCGGCCCGCCGCGCGCTCGGACGGCTGGGGCATCCCGGTGCCCGGCGACCCGGACCAGGTGATTTACGTCTGGTGGGACGCGCTCGCCAACTATCTCACCGCCGACCCGGCGCGCTGGGCCGAAGCGGCCGAACGCGTGCACGTGATCGGCAAAGGCATCCTGCGGTTCCACGCCGTGTACTGGCCCGCGCTGCTGCTCTCCGCGGGCGAACGACTGCCGGACACCATCTTCGTGCACGACTACCTGACCCTCGACGGCGCGAAGATCTCCAAGAGCGCGGGCAACACCGTCCGCCCGACGGACCTGATCGGCCAGTACGGCGCGGACGCCGTCCGCTGGTGGCTGCTGCGCGAGGTCGCCCCGCTCGGCGACACCGACTTCACCGAAGCACGGCTGATCGCGCGCGCCGACGACGAACTCGCGAACGGTCTCGGCAATCTCGTGCATCGCGTGCTCAGTCTGGCCCGCCGCACCGACCGGATCGCCCCGTCGAGTCCGCTAAGGACCGTGCACACGCTCGCCGACCGGATCGACTCGGCACTTGCCGCCTTCGACTTCCGCGCAGCCACTGGGGCTTTGGTCGAGGTAATCACCGACGCGAACCGGTACGTCGAACAGACCCGGCCCTGGACGTTGCACGGCACCGAACTGAAAGAGGCATTGGGGACCGTCGTAAGCACTTGCCGGGAACTGGCAACGGAACTCAGCCCGTTCCTCCCGGACGGGGCCGCCCGCCTGCGCGCCCAACTGGACCGCGGCGAACCGGCGCGCCTCTACCCCCGGTTACGGCAGCAAACGGGGCACTAGGCGGACGTAACAGACCATGCCGACCACCTCCACCAGCGTCTGCGTCACCACCACGACCGCCGCGACCGCGAACTCGTCCGGCAACGCCAGTGCCAGCGGAAGCACCACCAGCGAATTCCGCGTGGCCCCGGTGAAAACGATCGCGCGCCCGCCAGGAACGTCCAACCGGAACAGCCGCGCGACGCCCAGTCCGGCGAACGCCATCACCGCCAGGAAGACCACGTAGAACGGCACCACCGACGCGACCGGGCCGAGTCCGCCGTGGAGCTTCGGGGTTTGCGACGCGACCACCGTCGCCAGCGTCGCGGCCATCAACGGCACCATGGCGGACCCGGCCGCGTCGGCGAACCGGCGGCCGGTCGCGGCCCGGGCCGCCCAGGCCTGGGTAAGCCAGGCCAGCGCCAACGGGATCGCGATCAGCACGAGAAACGCTTCGAGAAACGGTCCGGCCCGCACGACTTGCGCCAGGTCCGCGCCGAGGAAGAGGAACAGGAATCCGGGCAGCAGGATCATCTGCGCCAGCAGCAGCAACGGCGTCGCCGCGAGCAAGCGGCGGCTGCTGCCTCCGGCAAGACCGCTGAAAACGATCACATAGTCCACGCACGGGGCCAGCAGCACGAGCAGCATGCCCAGCCGAAGCGCTTGTCCAGCCGGGAAGAAGGCGGACATCGCCGCGACGACCAGCGGCACCACCACGAAGTTCACCGCCAGGGCGGCGCCGAGGAACCGGCCGTCACGCAGGGAACGGCCCAATTCGGCGGCGGGCACCTGAAGAAATGTGACATACAGCAGCGCCGCCAGCACCGGGTTGATCGCCGGTTCCAGGCCCGGCCCGGCGGACGGGGCCAGCCAGCCGGCAAGTGCGCCGGCGGCGAGCGCGCCGAGGTAGATGACGACCTGGTGCCGTTCCATCCGCGACACCAGGCCTGACGACTGCGACAACGGGTGCGCTCCTCGGTCCGGCCTCGTGCGTGTCCATCCCGGTCCCATCGCGACAGACACTCACGACAGACACTCACGACAGTCCACTGAGGATAGCGTCGATGCCGAACCCGAACGCCTCGTCCGAATCCCCGCTGTGCGACGGATCCTCCTCGACGATCCCGGCGCGCACCAGCTCGGCGTGGTTCTGTTCCTCCGCGACGAACCCGAGTACATAGTGGACAACGGTGCGCGCCGCCCACTCCGCGCGCCGCTCGTCGTACTTCCCGGTGAACAGGCGGCGCAACGCGTGCGTGGGCACCAGCAGATCCGGCCGGTACGCCTGCACGAACGACACCACCTCGGCCCCGTCGCGGACCTGCAGCAGCGCCGAGCGGAAGTCCCCGGCCGCCTCGCGCGGGTCCTTCGCCACCCCGGGCAGCCCCTTCAGGATCCGCGCGGCGACGACGGCGAGCAGCTCCTGTTTGTTGGCGACGTGGTAGTACAGCGCGCCCGGCTGGACCCCCAGGTCGAGGGCCACCCGGCGCATCGACAAGCTGCTCAGCCCCGCTTCCCTCAGCAGCTCGTACGCCCGGTCGACGATCTGGTCTCGCGTCACCTTCACCCCTCTCATTCTGCCCGCCGCTTGCTTCCGGCCGATCGGCCGCCTAGGATTTGATAGGTGTTCAAAACCTTCGACGACCTGGCCGACCGGCAGCTGGCCGGCGGCGTACTCGACCGAACTGACGCCCGCGCGGTGCTGGAAGCGCCGGACGAGGACGTGCTCGGCCTGGTCGCGGCGGCCGGGCGGCTGCGGCGCGCGCACTTCGGCAACCGGGTCAAGGTCAACTACCTCGTCAACCTGAAATCGGGCCTGTGCCCCGAGGACTGCGGGTACTGCTCGCAGCGGCTCGGGTCGTCCGCGCAGATCCTCAAGTACTCGTGGCTGTCCGCCGAGGAAACGGCGCGCCAGGCCGGCGCGGGCATCCAGGGCGGCGCGTCGCGGGTCTGCCTGGTGGCGAGCGGGCGCGGGCCGAGCGACCGCGACGTCGATCGGGTCGCCCAGGCGGTCGAGGCGGTGAAGTCCGCACATTCCGACGTGGAAGTGTGCGCCTGCCTCGGGCTGCTCAAGGAGGGGCAGGCCGAGAAGCTGCGCGACGCCGGGGTCGACGCGTACAACCACAACCTGAACACGAGCGAGTCGCGGTACTCCGAGATCTGCACGACGCACGGGTACGACGACCGCGTCGACACCGTCGAAAAGGCCAAGTCCGCGGGGCTTTCCGCGTGTTCCGGCCTGATCGTCGGCATGGGCGAGACCGACGACGAACTGATCGACGCGATCTTCGCGCTGCGCGACATCGGCAGCGATTCGATCCCGGTCAACTTCCTGATGCCGTTCGAGGGCACACCGCTCGCCGGGACATGGGAACTGAGCCCGCTGCGCGCGCTGCGCATCCTCGCGCTGGCCCGGTTCGCTTGCCCGGCAACGGAAGTCCGGATGGCCGGCGGCCGCGAGATGCACCTGCGGTCGCTGCAGCCGCTCGCACTGCACGTGGTCAACTCGCTGTTCCTCGGCGACTACCTCACCAGCGAAGGCCAGGCCGCGAAGGCCGACCTGGAAATGATCGCCGACGCCGGCTTCGAGGTCCTCGGCGCGGGCGAGCAGCAGCAGGCCGCGCACGCGACCCCGGCGCTCCGCGAACGCGGAGCGGGCACCGCCGCCGCACCCAACGCGTGACCGCCATGGTGTCGATGCACGACTGGCTCACCGCCGCCGAACGGGACCGGCACGTCGCCGGTCTCGTCCGGCGGACCGACGATCGGCGGCACCCGCGAAAGTCCACATTGGACCTCGCGTCGAACGATTACCTGAGCCTCAGCACCGATCCGCGATTGCGCTCGGCCGCCGTCCAAGCCGTCGAGAAGTACGGCGTCGGCGCCGGCGCGTCCCGAGTCGTCACCGGCACCACACCGTGTCACACGGAACTGGAACGGGAACTGGCCAGCCTCACGGGGCAACCGGCCGCGCTCGGTTTTTCCAGTGGTTACACGGCAAACATCGGCGTGATCACCGCCCTCGGCTCGCCGGACACACTGCTGATCACCGACGCGCACATCCACGCCTCGCTGATCGACGGCGCGCGGCTGTCCCGCTCCCCCGTCGCGATCTGCCCGCACAACGACCTGGACGCCCTCGAGCGTTTGCTGCGGGACCGGTCGCAGGAACGGGCGATCGTGGTGGTCGAGTCGATCTATTCGGTGCTCGGCGATGCCACGGACCTCGTGCGCGCGGCGGCATTGTGCGCTGAATACGACGCTTTCCTGGTGGTCGACGAAGCACACGGCATCGGCGTCGCAGGCAACGGCCGGGGTGCGGTGTACGCGGCCGGTCTCGCAGGCGCGCCGCACGTCGCGGTCACCGCCACGCTGTCGAAAGCTCTGGGCGCACAGGGCGGTGCGGTTTTGGGATCACCGCTGCTGCGCGAACATCTGGTCAACACAGCGCGGACGTTCATCTTCGACACCGGCCTCGCCCCCGCCGCGGCAGCGAGCGCGGCGGAAGCGTGCCGGATCATCGCGGCGGAGCCTTCGCGGGTCGAGGATCTGCACCGCGCCGCGGCAGCGATCGCCGCCGCCGCAGGGGTTTCGCGCGCGCCGGGTGCGGTGCAGTCGATTCCCGCGGACTCTCCGGAGCAGGCTGTGGCTGCCGCGAATCAGCTGTATGAACGGGACATCGTCGTCGGCTGCTTCCGCCCGCCAAGCGTCCCGGACGGCATCTCCCGACTCCGGCTGGTCGCCCGTGCCGGGGTTGACCTGGACCGCGCCGAGGACGCTGCGCGACTGGCTGCCCAGTGGTCGCGTGCGGCGAGCATCGTCTGATCGCCGCCCGAATCCGGCTACTCGCCCCCGCCAGGACTGACCTGCACCGCACTCAGCGCACCCCGCGATTCCCCACTCACCACACCCCGCGCATCGTCCGACCGCTTCCGGAACACCGCGTCCACCGCCAGCGCCCCCGGCCCGGTGAAGGCCAGCAACAGGAACGCCCAGCAGAACATCGCCGCGGGTTCCCCGTGGTTCTGCAGCGGCAGCAAGCCGTCCGGCTGGTGGACGACGAAGTAGGCGTACGCCATCGAGCCGGACGCGAGCAGTGCCGCGATCCGGGTGCCGAGGCCGAACGCGACCAGGAGGCCGCAGCCGAGCTGGATCACCGCCGCGTACCAGGACGGCCACACGCCTGCCGCGACGGTTCCGCCTTTCGGGCCGCCGCCGAAGACGCCGAACAGCGCCGCCGCGCCGTGGGCCGCGAACAGCAGCCCGACGACGATCCGGAACAGGCCGAGCACGAACGGGACGGCCCGGTCGAGCGCACGCTCTGGCATGGGTCCTCCTCGGAGAGTCACTAAGGTTAGGCTTGCCATACCGTACGCATCGAGACCCCTCCCGTCCAGACGCTGTGCCGTTTAGATAAATCCGGCTGAACCGTTCTGGAGCCAGCCGCGTGTCGGAGAAAGGGCGACACCCACGCACCGCTGGAGGCTGGGATGACTGGCACAACCCCAAGAACTTTCGGACTGCTGACCGCGCTGGCCGCGGCAGGCCTGTTCGCCGCGGCATGCGGCGGCGGCAACAGCGGCGGGTCCACAGCCGCACCACCCGCCGCGCCGACGCATTTGACCGACAGCAAAGGCGACACGATCTACCTGTTCGCCGCGGACCACAACGGCCAGTCCGCCTGCGCCGCGAGCTGCGCGAGCTACTGGCCCCCGGTCGCCGCGGGCACCCCGCTCACCGGGCCGGCCCAGGGCAGCGTCGGCGCCATCACCCGGCCGGACGGGTCCAAGCAGGAAACGCTCGCCGGCCATCCGCTGTACCGGTACATCGGCGACAAGTCCGCCGGGCAGACCAACGGCCAGGGCCTGAACCTCAACGGCGGGCTCTGGTGGATGGTCACCTCGGACGGCACCGCGATCACCACGACCAGCTCCGCCCCGGCGGGCGGGTACGGCGGCGGCAGCTACTGAGCGGCGAAGTAACACCCTTCCGGGTAGGTGCTGTCTCAATTGGGTACCTCTGATCAGGGGAACTTGACCGAGCAGCCGAATAAGACCAAACTTCGCTAGTGATATAAGTACTCCCGTCGTCCCCGCATCGAAGGAGTTCGTCAGTGACCTCGTCGTTCGTCATCATCGGAGCCGGGCTGGCCGGAGCGAAGGCCGCGGAAGCGTTGCGCGACAAGGGATTCGACGGGAAGATCACCATCGTCGGCGACGAGCGGCACCTGCCCTACGAGCGTCCGCCGCTGTCGAAGGACTACCTCGCGGGCAACGCGGAGGCCGAGAGCTTCCAGGTGCACGACGCGGCGTGGTACGCCGAGAAGAAGGTCGACCTGCGCCAGGGCGTCAAGGCGACGGCGATCGACCGGGACCGGAAGCAGGTCGCGCTCGACGACGGCACCAGCCTCGGCTACGACAAGCTCCTGCTGGCCACCGGCGCGAGCCCGCGCGAGCTGCCGGACACCGCGGGGATCCACTACCTGCGCCGGATCGAGGACGCCGACCGGCTCAAGGAGCTGTTCGGCGCCGCCTCGAAGCTGGTGGTCGTCGGCGGCGGCTGGATCGGCCTCGAAGCGACCGCCGCCGCGCGCCAGGCCGGGGTGGAGGTCACCGTGGTCGAGGCACTCGAACTGCCGCTGATCACCGCGCTCGGCCGCGACGTCGCCCCGGTGTTCGCCGACCTGCACCGCGCGCACGGCGTCGACCTGCGGCTCGGCGTCCAGGTCGAGCACATCACCAACGGCGGCCAGGGCAAGCGGATCCGCCTCGGCGACGGCAGCGTCCTCGACGCGGACGCCGTACTGGCCGGGATCGGCGCGAAGCCGAACGTCGAACTGGCCGAGGCGGCCGGCCTCGACGTCGACAACGGCGTGGTCACCGACGCGAGCCTGCGCACGAGCGACCCGGACATCTTCGCCGCGGGCGACGTCGCGAACGCCTACCACCCGTTCCTGGGCAAGCACCTGCGCGTCGAGCACTGGGCGAACGCGCTCAACCAGCCCGCCGTGGCCGCGGCCGGGATGCTCGGCAAGGAGGAGTCGTACGACGAGCTGCCGTACTTCTTCACCGACCAGTACGACCTCGGCATGGAGTACCTGGGCACGATCGAGGGCCACGACCGCGTCGTGTTCCGCGGCGACGTGCCCGGGCGCGAGTTCATCGCCTTCTGGCTCAAGGACAACCGCGTCCTGGCCGGGATGAACGTCAACGTCTGGGACGTCACGGACCCGATCAAGGCGCTCATCCGCTCTGGCAAGGCAGTGGACCCGGACCGGCTGGCCGACCCCGAGGTCCCGCTGGAGGACCTCGCCTGAGTTCGCTGCTGACAGGCCGTTCCGGACTGGTTTCCGGAGCGGCCCGCTAGGCTTTCCCGCCGTGGCAACCGAAATCCTCTCCGCCGGATGGGACTCCGCGTACTACGTCGTGCACACCTCGGCGTTCGACGCGCATTTCCTCGTCGGCGGCGGCGAGAACCCCGACGAGGTGGACAACGTCGACGTCGAGGTCCGCTACCCCGACGGTTCCCGGTGGAGCGCGACGATGTTCACCCTCGACGAGGTGGACCGGATCATGCGCCGCTGGGAAAGCACCGGCGAGTGCGCGGGCGGCAGCTACTTCGCCGTTCCAGACGGGCTGATCGTCCGCGAACCCGGCGTGCGCAAGATGACCGCCGTGCTGATCGCGATGCACGACAGCGGCGAACTGAGATCTCATCTGCTGCGCTTGGCCGACTAGCCCCGGGGCAGCAACCCCTCCAACGCCAGCTCCAGGAACCGCCGCCAGTCCCCGCTCCCCGTGCGGACCACCGACGACAGACAGCCGACGAGCAGATACACGTCCCCCACCGTGCAATCCGCGCGGAGCACCCCCGCCGCCTGGTCCGCCACGATCGCCTGCGCCACCACGATTTCCAGCTCGGCCAAGGCGTCGCCACGCGGTTCGCTCCCCGCCGAACCGCGCGCAGTCTCGATGGCAGACGACAGCGCCCGGTCCCCGGACAGCACCTCGCCGACGTGCCGCAGATAGCGCTTGACGCCGGATTTCCCGTCGACGCACCGCTTCCGCGCGTACTCCGCGATCTCGGCGAACCGCTGCTCCGCCAACGCTTCCACGAGCGCCCGCCGGTCCGGGAAATTCCGGTACACCGTCCCGACACCCACCCCGGCCACCCGCGCGATCTCCGGCAACTGGACGTCGTCCTGCTCGGCGAGCAGCACACGGGCCGCCTCCAGGACCCGTGCCCGGTTGCGTTCCGCGTCCGCCCTCGGCTTGCGCTCCGTTGACAACCGACGCCCTCCTCCGGTTAATCTGGAAACGGACTCCGCTTCCGATTCGTCTGCGAGGATACCCCATGACGAAAGACCGCTTCCTGCTCCTGCAGCCCGGCGAGGCACGCCCGGGCCGGGTGCCGCTGCCGCCCGCATTCGCGGTGAAGGCGATGACCGGCGACACCGAGACCCGGTTCTCGCTGCTGGAGGTGACGCTGGCGCGCGACATCCCGCGGCACGTCCACCACGAGGCCGACGAATGCATTTACGTGCTCGAAGGGGAACTGGGCATCGACTTCGCCGACGAGACTCACGTCGCGGCGAAGGGGATGTTCGTGCTGCTGCCGCACGGGGTTCCGCATGCGCTGCGGGCGGTTTCGGATCCCGCGCCGCGGCTGCTGCAGATCTCCTCGCCGGGCGGGTGGGAGCACTACCTCGAGGACCTGTTCGAGGCCGGTCCGGCAGTGCTGACGGACGGCGCGGTGGACCCGGTGAAGATCAATCCGGTGGCGGCGCGGTATTCGATCACCTACGAGGAATGAGGGTCAGTTCTGCGGCACCGGCCAGACCGCTGCGAGATGACAGTGTTCCGGGCACGCGAGCAGGTACACCGCGTTGCCGAGAAACAGCACATAGGAATCTCCATAGGAATCGTGGCGCTGGTCCGCTCGGCCGGGCCGCCTCGCGAATTCGGTGCACTCCGGAATCTCGCACAAGAACGCCATCTCGGCACCGCACGCGCAGACGTGCCGTTGCGGACCCTGAAGCCAGCACGGCAGCCCGCCGACTTTGAACTCCATCCGGCCGGTGCTCCGTTCGGTGAACCCTTCGCGCGGGACAGGCCTCCACACGGTTTCCATCTCGTACTCCGGAGAACGCGCCGGGGTGATCCAGCACGTGCGGATTTTCCCAGTAGCACTCCGGAAGCTGCTCCGGATCTCCGGGCAGGCAGGCCGCGTCGTTGTGCACCGGGCACTGGAACACGAGCAGGTGGTCGCCGCCGAACCGCGGGATGTCCGGCGGGACGTCCAGCTGGAAGAACAACGCCATCCGCTCGCCGCAATAGCACTCCGGCCAGTCCTCGCCCTCGGGCAGGATCGGCCTGCCGCCGAAGGTGTTCCGCGAACCGGGGCGCGCCCGAAGGTATGGGTTTTCCACCAGATACATCGGAAGGTCGGGTCGGCGGACCTCGGGCGACGGTTCGAAGGCAGTCACCGGATCAGCCTAGGGCGGCCCGGAATTCCCGTCCGGCGTTCCGCCGAAAAGCCCGGCAAAGAGCGGGCACCGCCGTGAAGTCCGGTGCCCGCTCGTGCCGGTCACGCCGTCCGCAACCGCCGCCACTCCCACGTGGCCAAGCCGGCGAACAGCACCGTCGCCACGCAGGCGACCGCCGTCAGCAGCCACTCGGTTTCCCCGCCTCCGCCGTCCGGAGACGCACCGGTCGTGCGTTCGATCCAGTCCGGAACCGTGAGCGTCAGCACCAACGCGACCGCGCTGAGCACCGCGAGCGCGGCCTCCGCCGCGATCCGGAACTTCTGTGCAGTGTTCATGACACCCTCCCTGCTCTCAGTACTTCGCCGCGTTGAGACGGGTCCGCCAGGTGTTGCCCGCTCCGGCGTATTCGCCGTAGCTCCACACGGTCCGGGAATCCGACGGGTCCCGGCCGATGCCGAAGTAGTCGCCCCATCTGCCGCCGGTGTAGGCGCTCTGCCCGGCGATCACCGACGCGCTGCCCTGCAACGTTCCCGGCGGATCGGTGGCGAGGCGACCGGTCTGGCGGAAGTGGCCGTACTCGTCGGCGGCGGACCGGCCGAACGCCACGTGGGCGTTGCGGGAAATGTCGGTCTGGATCACCGGGAAGAAATAGTGCCTGCCCGGCGCGCCGAAGGCGCCCTGTTGCGTGATCGCGTGGCTGGGCACGTCGATCTCGTACCACTGCACCACTGACCGGGCTTCGGTGTCGCCCCGCCAGCTGTACGCGGACGTGTGCGTCGTCCACAACCGCTGGGTCCGGCCCGCCGCCTGGAAGACCGCGTTGAGCAGCCGGGTGTCGTTCGTGGCGATTCTCGTTGTCCCGCCGTCCTTTTGCACCGCGCCGGGCGGCAGGTTGTAGCTGCGGCACGGTACGGCGGTCGCGGCCAGCGTCGGCGCGCCGCCGGACCACAGGCCCAGCGGGTTCGACAGCGTCCACAGCGTCAGGCTCGACCCCGACGGGAACAGCGAGTTGACCAGGTAGGCGCGCGGATTCCCGCCCACGCCTTGGAAATGGCAGGCCGGCTGGACGGAGAACGCGGCGCTCCCGTCCGGGTTCTTCAGGCCCCAGAAGTCCCACCAACGGATCGTGTGGCCGCCGCCGGACCCGCCGCCGTACAGCTCCGCCTTGTTGAAGATCCGCAGTTTCGCGTAGGCGAATCCGCCGCCGAACGCGAATTGGTTGGTGGACACGTAAATCGCCTGGCTGTCGAAGCCCAGCATCGGGTAGTCCGACCAGTTGCCGGTCGCGGTGGCCCCGTTCGCGGTCGCGTCGGTGCTCCAGATCCAGTACGCGCCCGCGGGGTCGGCGGTCTGCGAGACGCCGAGCATGATCCACGATCCCTGCGGGTTCGCGCGCCGGGCCGCGATGCAGACGATCCAGCGGCCGCTGTAGTGGTCGTAGGCCAGTTTCGGGTCGAACAGCTGCGCCCCGGCGGGCAGCACCGGGTTGAACATCGCGGTGAAATTGGCCCACCGGAACTGTTGCAGCCCGGTCTTGTCGTAGCCGACCAGGTCCACGTTGACCGCGGCCATGACCTGCTTCGGGCCGACCGCGACCGTGCAGTCCGGCGGCCGGAACGCGGTCTGCGAAATCCCCTCGAAACTCGCCGACGCCGCCGGCGCGAGCCCCTCGACGATCTCGTCCTCCGGCGGGTTCTCCTCCGACAGTTCCGCCGCCGCTTCCTCGTCCAGCTGCGCGTCGAGCGCGTCCCCCGGGGCCAGCGCCTCCGCGCCGTGCTCGCGCGCGCCGGTCTTCAGCCGGTCGTACTCCTCGACCGGAACCGGGAACCGTTGCGCGAACAACGGCGACCGTTCCGGGGACAGCGGTTCGGCGAGCAGTTCGCCGACCGTCAGATCCGCCATTTCCCGCGACGCGCCCCCGGCCGTTTCCCCTGCCTGGCCTTCGAGCACCTGTGCTTCAGGCATCACGGTGATCACCCTCTTCCTCAGCGGCCTCGTCGCCGGCCCGTGCCGGGGCGTCGGCCTCCTCCTCCCGATCGCGGTGCCGCTCGGCGGCCGCCTTCAGCCGTTCCAGCTCGGCGGCCGGGACTGGCATCCCGATCGGAATCTCGTACCCCGCTTCCGGTTCGGCGGGCGCGTTTTCGCCCGCCGGGCCGCTTTCCGCGCCCTCTGCGCGTCCGGCCCCGGACCGCGGCCCTTCCGGTTCGCTCATCGTTCACTCCCGGGAATTCCGCCCGAAAAGATCAATTCCGGCGAGGTTCACGAAAAAGGTCGCACCAGACCCGGCGACGGATACGGGACGCCGCGACCTTCAGCCGAACGGCGCAGCGGAAATCGATTTCAGCATTTTTTCCCCGATTCGCCCGGAAGGCGCATAAAAACCGACCGGAAACAGTTCCGAAGAACCTTTCCAGCCATCCGGAGCCGCCCGTCCGGACTCGCCTCGAACGCCCGAATGCTGGCGGATCAAGCATCCCCGGCCCGTTCGCCCGGCTTGCGCCGCGTTTTCGGATCATCCCCTCAGCGCCCAGAACGCACGTCCACCTTGCGTATTTTGCCGTCCGGCAAGTTGAGCACCCGGTTAATTCTTCACGCATTCCTTCGAAGGTAGGTAGTGCGCTTGCCCGGAATCGGCGGACGCTGGCGCGACCGTGCTCCAGGGAGGAGATTTCCCATGTCCCGACTTGCCCGTTTCGCCGCGCCTGCCGTCATTCTGGCCGGTTCGCTCGCTTTGGCCGCACCCGCCGCGCACGCCGCCGTTCCGCACACTCTCGCCGCTGCCTGCTCGCAGTCCTATCTTCCGCTGCCCGACCCGGCCTGCACGCCCGGCGCGACCAACCCGGACGTCACCCAGGACACCATCGGCGACACGATTTGCGTCCCCGGCTGGACCGCGACCATCCGCCCGCCGACGACCTACACCAACAAGCTCAAGAAGCAGGGCATCATCGACTACGGCTATTCCGACACCTCGCTCAGCTCGTACGAGGAGGACCACTTCCTGCCGCTCGAACTGGGCGGCGCGCCGAAGGACCCGAAGAACCTCTGGCCCGAGCCGCACGACGGCGACCAGAACTCCTACAGCAAGGATTCCGTCGAGAACGCGGTGAAGAAGGCGGTCTGCTCCGGGAAAGCCACCCTCGCCGACGCGCAGCACGCGATGCTCGCCAACTGGACCACCGCCGAGTCCGTGCTCGGCATCGACTGAGCGGGCGTGAAGGGCTCCTTGACGGAATCTGGTTCCTTCAAGGAGCCCTTCACGGACTTCTGCCGAACGCGGCGGCCTAGGGCGAGCCTTCGGCGGGCCGCGAAAGCACGGCCAGCCGCGGACGTCGCGTCTCCCCGAGCCCCGGTCCCGGACGATGGGCCCGGCACACCGTGCACACCACCGCGTGGCTGACCGGCGTCCCGTCCTCCTGCACCAGCCTGCCCACGTGCACCGCCTCGCGCCCGCACTGTCCACAGGGGACGGTCGCGCTCTCCGGGTCCACCAGCAGCCTGCTCATCTCGTGCTCCCTCCGACGTGCTCCGGCGAAAGCGTCCGGTTACCCGGGGTCTTCCGGGGCAAACCGGACGCCTCCGCCGTTCCGGTTTGACCTGACCGGGAACGGGTAAGCCGTCGGTCAGGCGGAAGGGAGCAGGCGATGCCCGCGCACCGGCAGCCGGATCCCCACCGGGCGCTGCGTTCGATGGAACGCGAGCTGCTCGCCACCGACGCGCTGTGGATGCGGCGCGCCTTCGGGCAGGCGGCGTGGCCGCTGCGCCGGGCTTGGCCGGTGGCGTGCTGGGCGCTGACCGCGGTCGCGGCCGCCCTGGTCGTCTGCGGGATCGTCTTTCCGCCGGAGGTGCCGCTCGCGCTGCTCGGCTTCGTGCTGGGGGCGATCGCGGTGTGCGGGCACGTCGCCCGCCAGGAGTGTCTGCGTCCGCCGAGCCGCCGGACTCCCGGTCCGGGGAAAGGATTTCCATGCCGCCCGTCGTAGTCGTGACCGGGGCCAGCGCCGGAGTGGGCCGGGCTGTCGCCCGAGCGTATGGCAGCCGCGGCGCGAAGGTCGCTTTGCTGGCGCGGGGCGAGAAGGGGCTCGTCGCCGCGGCGGAGGACGTCCGGGAAGCCGGGGGCACGCCGCTGGAACTGCCGACGGACGTCGCCGATTTCGCCCAGGTCGACGCCGCCGCCACCCGCGCCGAGGAGGAGCTCGGACCGATCGACGTCTGGGTCAACGTCGCGTTCAGCTCGGTGTTCGCCCGCTTCGCCGACGTCAAACCGGACGAATACCGCCGGGTCACCGAGGTGACCTACCTCGGTTTCGTGCACGGCACGATGGCCGCTCTCGCGCGGATGAAACCGCGGGACGCGGGCACGATCGTCCAGGTCGGCTCGGCGCTCGCGTATCGCGGGATCCCGCTGCAGAGCGCATATTGCGGGGCCAAGCACGCCATTCAGGGCTTCAATGAGGCGCTGCGCTGCGAACTTCTCCACGAGCACAGCGGAATCCGGACGACCATGGTGCAACTGCCCGCGGTCAACACGCCGCAGTTCACCTGGCTGCTGTCGCGGCTGCCCGAACACGCCCAGCCGGTCCCGCCGATCTACCAGCCCGAACTCGCCGCCCGCGCGGTGCTGCACGCGGCCGATCACCCGCGCCGCCGCGAGTACTGGGTCGGCACGAGCACCGCCGCGACGCTGCTGGCCAACGCCGTCGCGCCCGGCCTGCTCGACCGGTACCTCGCCCGCACCGGCTTCGGCGCGCAGCAAACCGGTCAGCTGCAACGGCCGAGCCAGCCCGCGAACCTGTGGGAGCCCGCGGACGGCCCGCGCGGGTTCGACTACGGCGCGCACGGGGAGTTCGACCAGCAGGCGAAGACGCGAGACGTCCAGCCCGTGCTGAGCCGCCATCACGGTGCGGTCGCCGCCGGGCTGACCGCCGCCGTAGTCGGTGCCGGAGAACTGCTGCGCCGCACCGCGAAGAAGCGAAATCGGCCCGCAGCCCGCGTAGCCGCTGGTCTGGCCACTGTCCGGCAAACGCTCCGGCGCGCCGCGAAGAAGGGTCGCCGGTGAGACCGTTCCGGGACCGCGCCGACGCGGGCGCCCGGCTCGCCGCCGCCTTGGCCTGCCGGGAATGGGCGGACCCGGTGGTCTTCGGGCTCGCCCGCGGCGGGCTTCCGGTCGCCGCGCCCGTCGCCGAAGAACTGGACGCGCCGCTGGAGCTGCTCGTCACCCGCAAAATCAGCGCACCGGGACAACCGGAACTCGGCCTCGGCGCCGTAGCGGCGGACGGGCCGCCGTTCTTCGACCGCGCCGGGCTCCGGGCGCTCGGGCTCACGCCGGAGGACATCGCCGGCGAGGTCGACCACGCCCGTACCGAGGCCCGCGACCAGGTCCGCCGCTACTTGGGCAGCCGCGCCCCGCGCTCGCCGGCGGGACACGACGTCGTGGCGGTCGACGACGGCGTGGCCACCGGCGGGACCGCGATCGCGGCGCTGCGGGCCCTCCGGTCGCACGCACCGCTGCGGCTGGTCTTCGCCGCTCCCGTCGGCGCGCCGCCCGCGCTGGACAAGCTCTCCCGCGAAGCGGACGAGGTGGTCTGCCTGCGGGAGCCGGAGGAATTCCGCGCGGTCGGCGAGTTCTATGCGGACTTCAGCCCCACCAGCGACGAGGAAGTCCTCGCCCTGGTGCCGCAGTGATCAGCTGAACGCGGACAGCAGCCAGAACATCAGCGCGGCGACCCCCGCCGCCGCCGGGAACGTCAGCACCCAGCCGAGCACGATGTCGCGCGCGATCCCCCACCGCACCGCCGAAAGCCGCCGCGTCGCGCCGACGCCCATCACCGCCGCCGTGATCACGTGCGTGGTCGAAATCGGCGCCTTCACCGCGAACGCGGTCAAGTACAGCACCGAAGCCCCGACCGATTCCGCCACGAACCCGTGCGGCGGGTCGAGCGGGAAGACGCGGCGGCCGAGCGTCCGCATGATGCGCATGCCGCCCGAGCAGGTGCCGAGCGACAGCGCGCCGGCGCACACCAGCGTCACCCACAGGGGCACCGCGAATGTGTCCTGTTTGCCCGCCGCGATCAGCGCCAGGACGAGCACGCCCATGCCCTTTTGCGCGTCCTGCAACCCGTGTCCGAGCGCGAGAGCCGAGGCCGACACGATCTGCATCCGCCGGAACACCCGGCCGCTGCGGTGCGGGTTCGCCCGGCGCAGCAGCCAGAGCACCGCCACCATCGCCGCGTAGCCGAGCACCAGCCCGAGCAGCGGCGACGCGACCATCGGCACGAGCACTTTCTCCACGATGCCGGTCCAGTGCACGGTGCTCGCCGCGGCCAGCGCGGCCCCGACCATCCCGCCGATCAGCGAATGCGACGACGAGGACGGCAGCCCGAAATACCAGGTCACGAGGTTCCACGCGATCGCGCCGACCAGCGCGGCGAGCACCACGGTCAGCGCGCCCGGGCCGGGCGGGACGTCGATGATGCCCTTCGCGACGGTGGCGGCGATCCCGGTCGACAGCAGCGCTCCGGCCAGGTTCATCACCGCGGCCAGCACGAGCGCGGTGCGCAGCGGGAGCGCCCTGGTCGAGACCGCGCTGGCGATCGCGTTGGCCGCGTCGTGGAAACCGTTGGTGTAGTCGAAGAAGACCGTCAGCACCACGACGGCGACCAGCGCGGCGGTGCTGTCCACTCAGGACTCCTTGACCGCGATGGTCTGCACCACGTCCGCGACGTGCTCGAAGCCGTCGGCCGCCAGTTCGAACTGCTCGACGACCTCCTTCGCCTTGAGCACCTCGAGCGCGTCGGCTCCCGGCTGGAAGAGGTCGGCGAGCATCCGCCGGTAGGTGTGGTCCGCCTCGTTCTCCAGCGCGTTGATCTCGATCCAGTACGGCGACAGCTCGCCGACCTTCGAGAGCCCCGGCATGGATTCGGCGGTCAGCTCCGCCGCGCGGCACAGCACGCGCAGCATTCCGTCGGTGCCCGGCGGGAACTTCTCGAGCCGGTACAGGACCGCGAGGTCGGCGGCGGTGTCCACAAAGTCCAGCACGTCGTCGATCCGGGCGGCCAGCGCCTGGATGTCCTCGCGGTCGAACGGCGTGACGAACGTGCTGTTCAGCTCGACCATGATGGTGTGCGTCAGGTCGTCGCCCGCGTGTTCGACCTCGTGCAGCCGGGCCGCGATCGCCTCCCGGTCGGGCGGCGACGCCTCGGTGAGGTCCCGCAGGAGCGCGGTGGCGGTGACGAGGTTCGCGGCCGCGTCCGCGAGCAGCTGGAAGAACTGGCTTCCGCGAGGTTTTATGCGCATCGGAGCAAAAGCTACCCCGTAACCCCTTCGCTCACACCGGCGCGGTGTGCCGCGCGCCCGGATTGGGTACCCGCCGGGCATCAGGAAGGAAGGAGCGCCGATGCGTCCGGTGTGGCAGGGTGCGCTGTCGTTCGGGCTGGTGAACGTCCCGGTGCGGATGTACAAGGCGGTCGAGGACCATGCCGTGCACTTCACGCAGTTCCAGCGCGGGACCCGGGACCGCATCCGCTACCGGCGGGTGAACGAGCGGACCGGCGACGAGGTGTCCTACGACGACATCGTCCGCGGCCGGGAGGTCGGCGACGACGAGTACGTGCTGGTCGAGCAGGAGGAACTCGACGAGATCGCGCCGGGCCGGTCGAGGTCGCTCGAGGTGGAGAGCTTCGTGGACCTCGAGGAGGTCGACCCGCTGTTCTTCGACCGCGCGTACTGGCTCGCGCCTGCCAAGGAGGAAGCGCAGCGCCCGTACGTGCTGCTGCTCGACGCACTGTCCAGCCGGGACAAGGCGGCCGTCGCGAAGTTCGTCTTCCACGGCCGCGAACACCTCGCGCTCGCCCGCGCCGGCGACGGCGTGATCGTGCTCAACACGCTGCATTACGCCGCCGAGGTGCGCAACGCGGACGACGTGCCGCAGCTGCCCGCCAAGGCCAAGACGAACCAGAAGGAACTGGACCTCGCGGTCAAGCTGATCGACGCGATGACCGAGCCGTGGAAGCCCGACGAGTTCCGCGACACCTACCGCGAGCGGGTGGAGGAGCTGATCGAGGCCAAACGGGCCGGGAACACCGTCACGCCCGCCGCCGAGCCGGAGCAGCCGACGAAGGTGGTCGACCTCATGGAGGCCCTGGCGAAGAGCGTGCGCGGCAGCCGCAAGCAGCGCACGCCGGATCTGTCCGAGCTGTCCAAAACGGAGCTGCAGAAGCTCGCGAAGGAACGCGACGTCAAGGGGCGTTCGAAGATGTCCCGCGCCGACCTGGAGGCTGCGCTGAAGGCCTCCTGACCAGTGAGAGGACCGTGAGGGCGTCCCTGGTCGCGGAGTCCCCAAGCCGGAGGCTTAAGCCGCGTCGATCGAGCCCGGCTCACTGTCCACAAGAAACCCGCGACTCGCCGAAATGCCCCATGCCAGGGACTTAAGGCGACCCTGCGGGTGCATGGGGAGCGCGTCCGCCCGAGCCGAGAAGACCGGGCCGACTGCCAGCAGACGGGCCCGTCGGGCGGAAACGCGGTGTGCGGTCTGTGAGGGACCCCTTGAGGGAATCTGATTCCCTCAAGGGGTCCCTCACAGACCCATAGAACCGGTCAGACGGGTATTAATCGGGCATTTCGGCGGGGATGGCGTCCTGTGTGGACAGTCCGCGGGCCGAGACCGCCCGGCTTAAGTCCCTGGCATGGGAATCTGATTCCCTCAGGGTTCCCCTCACGACACTCAAACCGCGTGTCCCATGGCCGACGTCTCAGTGCAGCGCCCGAGCCAGCTGCGGAATCCGCCCGCCGGCCAGCAGCACGTCCACCTGCCGCGGCGACAGCTGGTGGCGTGCCCGGTACTCCTCGTCCCGGGTCTGGTTCCGCACCGTGAACTCCCCCGTCTCGGCCAGCCGGTGCAGGCCGGACACCGACAGCACGTCGTCGCGCTCGATCTTCTCGCTGTCCTCCGGGTCGGCGAACTCCAGCGGCAGCACCCCGAAGTTGACCAGGTTCTGCCAGTGGATCCGGGCGAACGACCGGGCCAGCACCACGCGCAAACCCAGGTACCGGGCGGTGATCGCGGCGTGCTCGCGCGACGAGCCCTGGCCGTAGTTCTCCCCCGCGACCACGAAATGCTCCAGACTGTCGGCCGCACGCTTCGGGTAGTCCTCGTCGATCCGGGTGAAGGTGAACTCGGCCAGCTTCGGGATGTTCGAGCGGTAGGGCAGCGCGCGGGCTCCGGCGGGCGAGATTTCGTCGGTCGACACGTCGTCCCCGGCCTTCAGCAGGACCGGGCCCTCGAGCTCGTCCGGCAGCGGGTCGAAGTCCGGCAAGCCGGCGACATTCGGGCCCTTCACCAGCTCCTCCCGCAGTGCCTCCTCCTCGGGCAGCGGAGCGGCGAAGACGCGCGGGTCGGCTGCCGAACGGGCTGGTCCGGCGACGCGCGGGTGCGCCAGGTGGTGGGCGGTCGCGTAGTCGCGCGGATCAGTCAGCACGCCGGTCAGCGCCGACACCGCCGCGGTCTCCGGCGAGCACAGCCAGACCGAGTCGTCGGCAGTTCCGGACCGGCCGGGGAAGTTCCGCGGGAAGGTGCGCAGCGAGTTCGTGCCGGGCGCGGGCGCCTGGCCCATTCCGATGCAGCCGAGGCAGCCCGCCTGGTGCACGCGGGCCCCGGCCGCGACGAGGTCGGTGAGGTGTCCGCTGCGGGCGAGTTCGACAAGGATCTGCCGCGAGGTCGGGTTGACGTCGAAGCTCACCGAATCGGCCGTCTGCCTCCCCCGGACGGTGGCCGCGGCGACCGCGAAGTCCCGGAATCCGGGGTTGGCGGAGGAACCGATCACGACCTGCCCCACCGGCGTCCCCGACACCTCGCGCACCGGCACCACGTTGCCCGGCGACGACGGCTTCGCCACCAATGGCTCCACTGTGGACAGATCGATCACGTCTTCGATGTCGTAGGAGGCGTCGCGTCCGGCGCGCAGGTCGCGGAAGTCGTGTTCGCGCCCCTCCGCCCGCAGGAACGCGCGGATCGCTTCGTCGGCCGGGAACACCGACGCGGTCGCGCCCAGCTCGGCGCCCATGTTGGCGATCACGTGCCGGTCCATCGCGCTCAGGCAGGCCAGCCCCGGGCCGTGGTACTCGATGATCCGGTGCCGTCCGCCGCTCACGCCGTGCCGCCGCAGCATCTCCAGCACGACGTCCTTCGCCGACACCCACGGCGGCAGCTCGTTCTCCAGCCGGACGCCCCAGATCTCCGGCATCCGCAGGTAGAGCGGCTCCCCGGCGATGGCCAGCGCCACTTCGAGGCCGCCGACGCCGACGGCGAGCATGCCCAGCGCGCCCGCCGCACAGGTGTGCGAATCGGACCCGGCGAGGCTCTTGCCGGGCACGCCGAACCGCTCCATGTGCGTCGGGTGCGAAACGCCGTTGCCCGGTTTGGAGAACCACAGCCCGAACCGGCGGCAGGCGGAACGCAGGTAAGCGTGGTCCTCGGCGTTCTTCTCGTCCGCCTGCAGCAGGTTGTGGTCGACGTACTGGACGCTCAGCTCGGTTCGCGCGCGGTCGAGCCCGAGCGCCTCGAGCTCCTGCATCACGAGCGTGCCCGTGGCGTCCTGGGTCAGCGTCTGATCGACCCGCAGGCCGATTTCGGTCCCTGGTTCGAGCCGGCCGGCGACCAGGTGCTCGGCCAGCAGCCGCCCGGCGAGAGTCTGTTCGCGTCCCACTCGCGAGCGGGTACCCGTTTCCGGCGCGGCGAACCGCGATGTTTCCGTCCCGGCCGCGCGGGCAATCCGGGGATCAAGAACGGCGGAAGGAGACTGGGATGCCGCAGCAGGCTTGGAGCTCGAAACGGGAACGGCAGTACCAGCACATCGAGGAGTCGCAGGAGGACCGCGGCGCCAGCAAGAAGCGCGCGAAGGAGATCGCCGCCCGCACGGTGAACAAGAACCGGGCGCAGTCGGGCGAATCGGACCGTGCGAGCAAGTCCTCGGTGCGCGACAAATCGCCGCAGAAGCGCGGCGGGCATCGTTCCGGCAAGCGGCTCGGCCCCGGGGGCCCGACGCGCGACCAGCTGTACAACGAGGCCAAGAAACGCAATATCCACGGCCGGTCGACGATGACCAAGAAGGAACTGGCGAAGGCGCTCGGCCGGGACTGAATCCGCCGCGATGAACCAGCGCCCGATCGAAGACTATGCCCTGCTCGGCGACCTGCACACCGCGGCGTTGGTGTCGCGGGAAGGTGCGGTCGAGTGGCTGTGCCTGCCGCGGTTCGACTCCCCCGCGTGCTTCGCCGCGCTGCTGCACGACGAAAGCGCGGGGGTGTGGCAGCTCGGACCCGCGGACGGCGGGCCGGCCACCCGCCGAGGTTACGTCGGCGACTCCCTGGTCCTCGCCAGCGAATGGGAAACCGCCGACGGCACCGTGCGCGTGGTCGACTTCATGCCGCCGCGCGACGGAGCGGCCGACCTCGTCCGGATCGTCGAAGGCGTGCGCGGCCGGGTCCCGATGCGGACCTGCCTGCGGCCGCGGTTCGACTACGGGTCGGTGCGGCCGTGGGTCCGGCACGTCGACGGACGATTCGACGCGGTCGCGGGCCCCGACGCGGTCCGGCTGACCACGCCGGTCGAAGTGTCCACCGAGGGTTTCGCCGAATTCACCGTCGCCGAGGGCGACCGTGTGCCGTTCGTGCTGACCTACCACGCCTCCTACCAGGAACGCCCCGATCCGGCTGACGCCGAGAAAGCGCTGGCGCACACCGAACGCTTCTGGGCGGACTGGATCGGCCGCTGCCGGTACGACGGCCGGTGGCCTTCCGCGGTGCGCCGTGCGCTGATCACCCTCAAGGCGCTCACCTACGAACCGACGGGCGGCATTCTCGCCGCGCCGACGACCTCGCTGCCGGAACAACTCGGCGGCGAACGCAACTGGGACTACCGCTACTGCTGGCTGCGCGACGCCACCTTCACCCTGCAAGCGCTCGTCGGCACCGGCTATCCGGACGAAGCGAAAGCCTGGCGCGAATGGCTCGTCCGCGCCGCGGCCGGCGATCCGGCCGACCTCCAAGTCCTTTACGGACTCGACGGTTCCCGCCGCGTTCCGGAGTCCACATTGGACTGGCTCGACGGATACGCCGGTTCCACCCCGGTGCGGATCGGCAACGCCGCGGCGGGCCAGGTCCAGCTCGATGTGTGGGGCGAAGCGCTCGACGGCCTGCATCTCGTCCGCGAAGCCGGACTTCCGGTGATACATCCGGCATGGGATCTGCAACGCGGATTGCTCGATTTCCTCGAAGGCCATTGGGACCAGCCCGACCGGAGCCTGTGGGAGGTCCGCGGCGAACCGCAGCATTTCGTGCATTCCAAGGTGATGGCGTGGGCTGGCGTCGACCGGGCCGTCCGGACGGTGGAATGCCACGATCTCGACGGACCGGTCGACCGCTGGCGCGCGCTGCGCGACCGCATTCACGAGGAAGTCTGCCGGAAGGGTTTCGACACCGACCGCAACACTTTCACCCAGTTCTACGGCTCGCACGGCCTGGACGCCGCGTTGCTGCTCATCCCCCGCGTCGGCTTCCTCCCCGGAAGCGACCCGAGGGTGCGCGGAACCGTCGACGCGGTGCGGAAAGAACTGTCACGCGACGGTTTCGTCCACCGTTTCGACCCGAATGCCGACTCCGGCCCCGGCGATTTGAGCGGCGGCGAGGGCGCTTTCCTGCCGTGCAGTTTCTGGCTCGCCGACGCGTTGCACGGAACCGGCCGCACTGAGGAAGCCGTCGAGGTTTTCGAGCAGATGCTGTCCGTCCGCAACGACGTCGGCCTGTTGAGCGAGGAATACGACATGAGCGCCGGACGGCAGCTCGGGAACATGCCGCAGGCCTTCAGCATGGTCGGGCTCGTCAACACCGCGCGCCACCTCGACGGAGCGGAAACCACGACAAACGCGACAGGCCACGAACAGGGGCTGCGACACGACGTGTAACGCCCCCGACCTCCGGGTAGCCGGGGAGGACTCAACGCACGGGAGGACTTGTCATGACCGAGACCGTCGGCGACTACCTGCTTTCGCGGCTGCGTGACTGGGGCGTGGAACAGGTGTTCGCGTACCCCGGCGACGGGATCAACGGTCTCGTCGCGTCCTTCGGCAAGGCGGACAACCAGCCGCGCTTCGTCCAGGCCCGGCACGAGGAAATGGCCGCCTTCTCCGCAGTCGGCTACGCGAAGTTCAGCGGGGCCGTCGGCGTGTGCATGGCGACGTCCGGGCCCGGCGCGATCCACCTGCTGAACGGGCTCTACGACGCGAAACTCGACCACGTCCCGGTCGTCGCGATCGTCGGGCAGACCGCGCGCACCGCGATGGGCGGCAGCTACCAGCAGGAGGTCGAACTCCAGGCGCTGTACCGGGATGTCGCGAACGAGTACTGCATCGAGGTGAACGTCGCCGAGCAGCTGCCCAACGCGCTCGACCGCGCGTTCCGGGTCGCGCAGGCGTCGCGCACGCCGACCGCGCTGATCATCCCGGCGGATCTGCAGGAAGAGCCGTACGAGCCGCCGCAGCACGCGTTCAAGCAGATGCCGTCGAGCCCGCCCGGGACCGCGTGGCCGAATCCGGTGCCGCCCGAACCCGCCATCAGCGAGGCAGCCGACGTGCTCAACGCCGGGGAAAAGGTCGCGATCCTCGTCGGGCAAGGCGCACGCAGTGCGGCCGACGAGGTGCGCCAGGTCGCCGACCTCACCGGGGCCGGCGTGGCGAAAGCGTTGCTGGGCAAGGACGTTCTCCCTGACGACCTGCCGTACGTGACCGGCGCGATCGGCCTGCTCGGCACCCGGCCGAGCTACGAGATGATGCGCGACTGCGACACGCTGCTGATCGTCGGGTCCAATTTCCCGTACAGCCAGTTCCTGCCGGAGTACGGCCAGGCCCGCGCGGTGCAGATCGACATCGACGGCCGGTTCATCGGCATGCGCTACCCCACCGAGGTCAACCTCGTGGGCGACGCCGCGGCGACCCTGCGCGCGCTGCTGCCGAAGCTGAACCGGACCGAAAACCGTTCGTGGCGCGAGAAAATCGAGAAGAACGTCGGCGACTGGTGGACCACCATGGACCAGCAGGCCGAGGTCGACGCGAAACCGGTCAACCCGATGCGGATCGTGCACGAGCTGTCGAAGCAGATCCCGGGCGACGCGATGGTCACCGCCGATTCCGGCTCGTCGACCAACTGGTACGCGCGCAATCTCCGGATCCGCGAAGGCATCCGCAGCACGCTGTCCGGCACGCTCGCGACGATGGGACCCGGCGTGCCGTACGCGATCGGCGCGAAGTTCGCGCATCCCGACCGGCCGGCGATCGCGCTCGTCGGCGACGGCGCGATGCAGATGAACGGGATGGCCGAGCTGATCACCATCGCCCGCTACCACGGGTTGTGGACCGATCCGCGGTGCATTGTCTGCGTCTTCCACAACAACGACCTCAACCAGGTCACGTGGGAGCTGCGCGCGATGGGCGGCGCGCCGAAGTTCGAGGAGTCGCAGTCGCTGCCGGATGTCGACTACGCCGGGTTCGCCCGCAGTGTCGGCCTCGAAGGCGTGAACGTCGACGACCCGGGCGATCTCGCCTCGGCCTGGCGGACCGCGTTCGCCGCGGACCGGCCGACGGTGCTGGACGTGCGCTGCGACGCCGAGGTCCCGCCGATTCCGCCGCACGCGACGTTCGAGCAGATGAAATCGGTGACCGAGTCGGTGCTCAAGGGCGATCCCGAAGCGTTCCACCTGATGTTCCAGGGCGCGAAGACGAAGCTGCAGGAGTTCTTGCCCGGACGGTCGCGGTGACCGTCGCCGCCCCGCACATCGAACGCATCGACGCGCGCGCCTATCAGGTGCCCACTCCTTCGCCGGAGGCCGACGGCACGCTCTCCTGGGATTCCACCACGCTCGTCGTGGCCAGGGTGCGGGCCGGCGGCACCGACGGACTCGGGTGGACGTACGCCGATTTCTCGTGCGTCCCGCTGATCGAAGGCAAACTGGCCTTCGCCGTCGTGGGAAAACCGGTCTTGGACCCGCCCGCGTGCTGGACCGCGATGCAGCGCGCGATCCGGAACCTCGGCCGCCCCGGATTGGTCTCTTGTGCACTGTCCGCTGTGGACATCGCGATCTGGGACGCGGCCGCGCGGCTGCTCGACGTTCCGCTGAGCCGCCTGCTCGGCCGGGTGCACGACGAGGTCGACGTGTACGGCAGCGGCGGCTTCACCTCGCAGGACGACGACGAGCTGGTCGCGCAGCTGGACCACTGGGTACGCGAGCAGCGCATCCCGCGCGTAAAGATCAAGATCGGCGAGTCGTGGGGATCCGCGGTCGCCCGCGACATCGGCCGGGTCCGGCTGGCCCGGGAGACGATCGGGGACGACGCCGCGCTGTACGTCGACGCGAACGGCGGCTATTCGGTCGGCCGGGCCCGCCGGATCGCCGATACCTTGCGGGAGTTCGGCGTGACCTGGTTCGAGGAGCCGGTGTCCAGCGACGACCTGCCCGGGCTCGCGCAGCTGCGCACGCCCGACGGACCGGACATCGCCGCCGGTGAATACGGCTACGACCTGCCGTACTTCGCCCGGATGCTGCCGTCGGTCGACTGTCTCCAGGTCGATGTGACGCGCTGCGGCGGCTACACGGAATGGCGGCGCGTCGCCGCCCTCGCCGCCGCCGCGAACCGCGAGGTTTCCGCGCACTGCGCGCCGAATCTGTCCGCGCACGCGGCCGCCGCGACCCCGAACTTCCGGCACATCGAATGGTTCGCCGACCACGACCGGATCGAACGGGAGCTGTTCTACGGCGGCCTCGACCCGAGCGGCGGCCGGGTCGCCCCGTCGATGTCCACCGCCGGGCACGGGCTGCGCCTGCACGCCGACGCCGCGGCCGAATATGCGGTCAAGGAGGGCCGATGAGCACCGCCGAACTCCCCAATCCCGTGGTCCGCGTGCCGGAACCGGCCGAAATCGACATCGAAGCCCTCGCTGCCGCGTTGCGCGAGCGGGTCGAGGGCGAGGTCCGCTTCGACGACGGGAGCCGCGCCGCCTACTCCACCGACGCGTCCAATTTCCGCCAGGTCCCCCTCGGCGTCGTCGTGCCGCGCTCCCCCGACGACGGCGTCGAAGCGCTGGCCGTCGCGAGGGAGTTCGGCGCACCGGTGCTTTCGCGGGGTGGCGGCACGAGCCTCGCAGGCCAGTGCACGAACACCGCCGTCGTGCTCGACTGGTCGAAGTACTGCTCCGAGCTGGAATCCGTCGACGCGGACAACCGCACCTGCGTGGTGCAGCCCGGAATCGTGCTGGACGACCTCAACCGGCAGCTCGCCGACACCGGGCTCCGGTACGGGCCCGAGCCGGCCACGCACATGAACTGCACCCTCGGCGGCATGATCGGCAACAACTCCTGCGGCGCGACCGCCCAGCGCACCGGCAAGGTCGTGGACAACATCGTGCGCCTGGAAGTGCTGCTGGCGGACGGAACCCGGTTCTGGTGCGGCAAAACCAGCGACGCCGAGTACGCCGAGATCGAGCACCACGGCGACCGGCGCGCCGCGATCTACCGGCAGCTGCGCCGGCTGCGCGACGAATACGCCGACGAGATCCGCCGTCGCTTCCCGGACATCCCGCGCCGGGTGTCGGGCTACAACCTCGACTCGCTGCTGCCCGAGCACGGCTTCGACATCGCCGGACTGCTCGTCGGCAGCGAATCGACGCTGGTCACGGTTCTGCGCGCGGAACTGAAACTGGTGCCGGTGCTGCCGGAGCGCGCGATGGTCGTGCTCGGCTACCCGGACATCGCGACGGCCGCCGACGCGGTGCCGGACATCCTGCCGCACGAACCGATCGCGCTCGAAGGCGTCGACCACCGGCTCCTCTACGACGAACGGTTGAAGAACCTCAACGAAAAAGCCCGCGAAGAACTGCCGCGCGGCCGGGCGTTCCTGATGGTCCAGTTCGGCGGGCAGACGATCGAAGAAGCCGACAAGCAAGCGCGCGGGCTGCTCGACTCCATCGAGGGCGCCGAGGTCGCTTTCCTCGACGATCCGGCGAAGGAAGCCGAACTCTGGCAGGTCCGCGAAGCCGGGTTAGGCGCGACCGCGCACGTCCCCGGCGAGCGGGACACCTTCGAGGGCTGGGAAGATTCCGCGGTAGCGCCGGAGAAACTCGGCGACTACCTCCGTCGGTTGGACGCGCTGTACGCGGAATTCGGCTACGCCGACGAAACCGGGCCGAGCCTGTACGGCCACTTCGGACAGGGCTGCGTGCACACGCGGATCCCGTTCGACCTTTACACCGCGTCCGGCGTCGCGACCTACCGGAAGTTCATGGAACGCGCCGCCGACCTCGTCGCGGAGTTCGGCGGCTCGTTCTCCGGCGAGCACGGCGACGGGCAGAGCCGCGGCGAACTGCTGCCGCGCATGTTCGGCAACGACCTGGTCACCGCTTTCGGCCAGCTGAAGGCGATTTTCGACCCGACCGACGGGATGAACCCGGGCAAGGTCGTCGCGCCGTACTCGCTGGACGAAAACCTGCGGCTCGGCGGCGCGTGGTCCCCCGCCGAGCCGCAGGACCTCTACTTCCGCTTCCCGCACGACGGCGGCTCGTTCTCCCAGGCCGCCAACCGGTGCGTCGGCGTCGGCCGTTGCCGGCAGTCCACTTCGGAAAGCGGCGACGTGATGTGCCCGTCGTACCAGGTCACCGGCGAGGAGGAACACTCCACGCGCGGCCGGGCGCGGCTGCTGTTCGAGATGCTCAACGGCCACCACGACGGCCCGATCTCCGACGGCTGGCGCTCCACCGAGGTCCGTGACGCGCTCGACCTGTGCCTTTCCTGCAAGGGCTGCAAATCGGACTGTCCGGCCGATGTGGACATGGCCACCTACAAGGCGGAATTCCTTGCCCACCATTACGAAGGCCGCCCGTGGAAACGGCCGCGGTCGGACTTCAGCATGGGCTGGCTGCCGCTGGTCGCCCGGCTGGTGGGGAAAACCCGCACGGCACGGCTGGTGAACCTGCTGAGCAAAACCCGCCTCGCGACGCGGGCCGCCGGGGTCGAGGACCGGGAAATCCCCCGCTTCGCCCCGAAAACGCTGCCGCGGTGGTTCGCCCGGCATCAACCCGCCGGAACCGGCGCGCGCGGCACCGTGCTGTTGTGGCCGGACACCTTCACGTCCTACTTCCACCCGCACGTCGCCGAGGCCGCCGTGCGAGTACTGGAGGACGCGGGGTGGCGGGTGGAACTGCCGGAGCCGTCCGTGTGCTGCGGCCTGACCTGGATTTCCACCGGCCAGCTCGGCGTCGCGAAACGGGTTCTCACTCGCACCGTGCGCACGCTGGCCCCGCATCTCCGGAACGGCGGATTGGTGCTCGGCCTGGAACCCAGCTGCACCGCGGTCTTCCGCTCCGACGTGGCCGAACTGTTCCCCGGCGACCAGGACGTCCGGCGCCTGCGGGACCAGACCGTGACCCTCGCGGAGCTGCTGACCCAGCACTCCCCCGGGTATCGGCCGCCGCAGATCCCGGGGCACGCACTCGCCCAAGTGCACTGTCACCAGCACGCGGTGCTCGGCTGGGACGCGGACAAGAAACTGCTGCAGGCAGCCGGAGTGGACGTCGAACGGCTGGATTCGGGCTGCTGCGGCCTCGCCGGGAACTTCGGCTTCGAGCGGGGGCATCTGGAAGTCAGCAAGGCTTGTGCGGAAAGGGTGCTGCTGCCGCGAGTACGCCAGGCGGACCGTCGGACGGCGGTGCTGGCGGACGGATTCAGCTGCCGGACCCAGCTGCACGAACTCGACAGCGGCGGACGCGAAGGCATCCATCTCGCCGAACTGCTGGCCGCCGGTCTCGACTCGAAAGACCGCTGAACGTCCGTGAAGGGCTCCTTGAGGGAACTAGATTCCGGCAAGGAGCCCTTCACGGACCGAGCCGCGGTCAGCCGCCGGGCACGGTTTCCCCGCCCAAAGCGGCCAGCACCTCGCCGCTGTAATACGAAGACAGCCGATTCGACGCGAGGAACACATACGACGGCGCGAGATCATCCGGATGCGCCGCCCGCTGCATCGGCGCTTGCAAGCCGAACTTCTCCACCTTGTCCGGCGGGAAGGTCGACGGGATCAGCGGTGTCCACACCGGACCCGGCGCGACGCAGTTCACCCGGATCCCGCGGTCGGCCAACGCCTGCGCCATCGCGTACGTCCACGCGTGAATCGCGCCCTTGGTCGCCGAGTAGTCGATCAGGCTCTTATTGCCGCGCAAGCCGTTCACCGAACCGGTGTTGATGATGACGTCGCCATCGCCCAGATGCGGCAACGCGGCGGCAGTCACCCGGAAGTAGCTGTGCAGATTCACGTCGAACGTGTGCATCCACTGCTCTTCGGTCAGGTCCTCGGGACGGTCCACCGGCCATTGCGTCGCCGCGTTGTTGACCAGGATGTCCAGTCCGTCCAGTTCGGACAGTGTGCGCTCGACGATGTCCCGGCACTGCTTCGCCTCGGCGAGATCGCCGGGCAGCAGCAGGCATTCCCGGCCCTCCGCGCGCACCCGGTCCGCGGTGTACTCGGCGTCCTCGTGCTCGTTGAGATACGAGATCGCGATGTCCGCGCCCTCTTTCGCGAAGGCGATCGCCACCGCGCGGCCGATTCCGGAATCACCGCCGGTGATCAGCGCGCGTTGTCCGGCCAGCAGGCCGCGGCCCTCGTAGTCGGTCATCGAATCGCGCGGCTGCGGGTCCATTTCCGCGGTGGTGCCCGGCGGGTCCTGCTGCTGCGGAGGTCGGATGCGGTCGGCCACGGGAGTCCTCCCCGGAAAGTCGGTTCTGTTCCTTTCCGGCTACCCGCTGTGCCGCCGTTCAATCGCGGGCCCGCTCCGACGCGGGAAAGGCCGCGCAACCGTCCCCCTGCGACGGTTGCGCGGCCCTTCGCCCCCTGAACCCGCTCTGCGGATGCGCGGCGGTTACCCCGGCCCGCGACAGGCAAAACGCGGGGGCGATCAGTAATCGTGCGACAGCGCCTCGACCAGCACGCCGGTGTCCGGATTGGGCATGGCGCGGGCGACGTCCGCCTGGGCGACGACGCCGATCAGGTCGTGGCCGTCGATCACCGGCAGCCGGCGCACCCGGTGCTGCGACATGGTCTGCAGGATTTCGGTGACGTCGTCGTCCGCGCCGATCGTCACCGCTTCTCCCTGCGCCAGCTCGCCCGCGTGCACCGCGCGCGGGTCCTTGCCCTCGGCGATCACCTTCACCACGATGTCGCGGTCGGTCAGCATTCCCTTCAGCCGGTTGTCCTCGCCGCACACCGGCAGCGCGCCCAGCTGTTCGCGCGCCATCGTCTGCGCGGCGTCGTTCACGGTGTCCGACTCGCGCACGCACACGGCGTTCGGTGTCATCAAATCGCGGGCGGTGGTCATGGGTTCTTCTCCTTCCTCCCGGTCACTCCCCGGCTACCCGCGTTCCCGGCGGTTACGCCTCCCAGGCAGTTTCTCCTCCGCCCGCCCGGGTAACCGGAGCGCGTGGAAGGAGCCGACATGCCAGAACCGTTCCCGTCCGACCCGGTCCGCGCGGAAGGCCCGCCGCTGGTCGCGGCAGGCCGGCCCGGCGCGCCCCGGCTGATCGTGCTCGACCCGGCGGGCGCGGCCAAACACGACGGCCTGCCCGCCACCTGGCGTCCGCTCGCCGAGGACCACGAGATCCTCTGGTACCGGATTCCGGTCGAGAGCGCGTGGCGCGAAACCGCGGAAACCCTTGCCGCTCCCGGGCACAGCGACCTCGTCACGAGCGGTCCCCTCGCTGCCGAGGCGCTGCAGCTGGCGGCCGAGCATTCGGGCTCGCTGCGGTCCGTCCTGCTCGTCGACCCGGCGGCGGAAGGCGTGGTGAGCCCCGGTGACGCCGCCGTCGCCGACGAAGCCTGGCTGGTCCAGCACGACGCCGAGATCGCCGCGTTGCGCGAGTCCGGCGTCGAAGTCGAGGTGCTGGCGCACAGCCGCGACGACCCGGGCGACCAGGTGCCGAGCCCGCTGCCGCTGGGCCACGACTGGGTCGTCGACGCGCTCCGCGAAACCCTCGCACAGCTGGAATCCCGCTGATCGGTTTCGCCGTCCCCCTGCCGGGTACGCCTCGAAAAAGGAAGGGAGGAAGCCGTGCTGGAGGAAATGAACCGGACGCCCGCGCACGAGAAGTCCACCGCGGACCTCGCGGCCGATCTGACCACTTCCATCAAGCGCCTGCTCCAAGACGAATTCCGCTTGGCGATGGCCGAGCTCCAGGCGAAGGGGAAGCGCTTCGGCATCGGAGCCGGGCTGGTCGGGTTCGCCGGTGTGCTCGCGCTGCTCGGCGGCGCGACGCTGATCGCCGCGGCCGTGCTCGCCTTGGCGCTCGTGGTGCCCGGCTGGCTGTCCGCGCTGATCGTCGGAGGCGCGTTGCTGCTGGTCGCGGGGCTCGCCGCGCTGGTCGGCGGCAAGGAAGCACGCAGCGCCGGGCCGGTGGTGCCGGAGGAATCCGTCGAACGGGTCCGCGAAGACGTCGAGACGATGAAGGGGGGCGGTCATGACCGAACGCAAAGTTGAGCAGGCCCGGGCGGACCGGGACGTCACCCGCGAGGAACTGGCCGAGACGCTGGACGCACTGAGCCACAAACTGGACGTCCGGACGCGAGCCGCCGAGAAGGTCGACGCGACGATAGACCGGGCCGCGGAGCAGGTCGAGAACACCGTCTCGGCACCGGCCGCGGAGAAGGTCCGCGCCGGCGCGGAAGCGGTCCGGAACAACCCGCTCCCGCTGTTCGCGGCGGTTTTCGGCAGCGTGTTCGTGCTTCGGTTCCTGATCCGCCGCCGGCACGCGCACCGGAAGCAAGGCGACGCATGCTGACCGACCGGGAACAGCGTGCACTGAACGAAATAGAACGCGGTTTGTCCGCCACGGATCCGCGGCTCAGCGCCGAGCTGGCCCGCGGATCCGGGCGTCGGCGCCGTTCCGCGCTCGAGATCCTGGCGATCGTCACCAGCGTCGTGATGATCGCGACCGGGGCGTTCGACTCGCGGCCGGGCATGATCGTGGCCGGGGTGGTCGCGCTCGCCGCGCTCCTGGGCGGGCCGTTCGCGGTGCGGCACTGGAACGCCGGATCCTCCCGTTGACCCGCGTTCGCTGAGCACGACGAACGGCCTGGTGAGCGACACCGGCTTTCGTTGTTAGCGGACTGTCAGTCGTACCGCTACAGCGTCGGTTTCCTCGGCTTCGCTGCTTTTCCTCGCACGGCATTCTGGTTCCCTTGCGCAGCGAAGCCCATTTTGTCCCGTTTTCCCGAATGCCCGGTTCGCCGGAACCGCGGCCGTCGTTGCCCGATAGTACTTTCGGCCGATGCCCGCAGGGCGAAAACCCGCCGAAAGGCGTGGGCCATCCCGGGGTTCTTTCCCTCGTCCCGGTTTCCGCGTCCAAGATCGTCTTAGGGTTGGGCGTACTTGGTGATCTTGAAACCGGAATGAGGGGCCCATGCGAAAACGGACCAGGATTCTCGGCAGAACGCTCGCCGCGGCGGGCACCCTCGCGGCGCTGACGATGGCCACGGCCGTCCCGGCGACCGCGGCGCCGCAGGCGGCCGAGCCGACGTCGGTCGACCAGGACATCGCGCAGCTGTACCAGGACGTCGAAGACCTCTACAACGGGCTGCCCGCGAACGCGCTGCGCGGCGTCGACCCGCTGTTCGACTCGCCGGTCAAGCGGCCGGGCCAGCAGGCGCACGCCGCGCAGGGCCCGATCCCGGGCTGCACCGAGGGATCGCTGCTGACGTACGCGAACAAGCTCGCGTCCTCGCTGTCCCCGACCGAGAACAAGGCGCTCAGCGCGCTGAGCGCGATCGGCCAGCTCTACACCCAGGCCGTCGCCAGCGACAAGACCCCGCAGGTCTTCGGCACCGACGGCCAGTACACGCCGCGCGCCGGCGCGACGATCGACAAGCTGCGCGGGTTCTGGGACATCGAGAGCTGGAACATCCAGCTGGTCGCCTGGAAGGGCACCGACCTCGGCAGCCAGGACCGCACGACGCAGACGTTCAAGCTCGGCCTCGACCCGAAGCGGGCCGCGGAAGCGGGCGCGCTCGCGACCAAGGTGCTCTACGAGGTCCCGGCGCTGCAGGGCGGCCGCCACCCGCTGCTGACCCTGAACGCGTTCTCCGCCCCGGCCGACAGCCTCGGCGGCAAGCGCATCATGCTCGGCGACGGCCTGCTCGACGTGGTCAACCACCTCGGCTTCGACGACGTGTCGGTGGAAGCGGTCGTCGGCCACGAGTACGGCCACCAGGTCGACTTCGCGCACGAGAACTACCCGCGCAACGAATCCGGCGAGATGGGCCCGGACGCCTACGGCGGCTACTTCGGAGCGCACGCCAAGGGCGAGGCCTGGAACGCCCGCACCCAGCAGGAGGTCACGTACCTCGACGCCTCCATCGGCGACTGCTACCACAGCCACGGCACCCCCGACCAGCGCAAGGCCGCCGGCGCATGGGGCGAGAAGCAGGCCGTGAGCCAGAACAACCCGAACCGGATCATCCCGTCCGCGAAGATGATCGAGAAGTTCCAGAAGGAGTACCCGAAGCTGATGCCGCCCGCCACGGCGGCACTGGCCGCGGCGCACTGAGCCACGCCGGAGCGGGCCCCGTTTCTCACGGAACGGGGCCCGTTCGCGTGTTCAGGTGGCGATGGTGGCCAGCGGGTCGAAGCCGTACGTGCGGGCGTAGCCGTTCTCGGTGCCGACGAGCAGGTCGACGATCTCGAAGTACCGGTCCCAGAACGGAGTTTCGCGCAGGGCGTCGATCAGGAGCTGGTAGGCGTGGTGGTCGTCGGCCTCCCAGACCCAGACGTCGGTGACGCGCGCGGAGTAGAACTCGGTGTCGTAGAACCGGGACCGGACGCCGGTGGTTTTCGCTTCGATCGCCGGGACGACCTGGGTGGCGAACGCGGCCGCCCGTTCCGTCGGGGTCAGGGCGAGCCATTCCGGCGTGGTTTTGACCAGCAGGAACGCGGTCACTGGCGGATTTTCGAGGGACATTGCGGATCCTTAGGCGTCGAAAGCGGGTTTGAGGGTCTCCGCGCACCACTGTTCGAACGTGGTCGGAGACGCGGTTTCGGCAGTGCGCGCGACACCGGCGTCGAGGCCGTTGTCCTTGGCGTACTTCATGTCCGCGATGCCGTGGACGAAAGTTTCGTTGAGCCCGTAGCCGATGAGTGTGGACCGCAGGTCGTCCAGCGACTCGCGCTCGTAGCGGACCGGACGGCCGAGCTGCTCGGTCATGATGCGGGCCAAGTCGTTGGGAGACAAGTCTTCCGGCCCCAGAACCGGGACGTCGGCGAAGCCGGTCCAAGACCGGTCTCGCAACAGCCGGACGGCGACCGCGGCGATGTCCGCGACGGCGACGAGCGGAGCCTTGCGGTCCGGGTCCAGGACGTCGCTGTAAACGCCCCTCTCCCGGATCGAATCGACTTCCTCCAGCAGATTCTCGAAGAAGGACGGGTTGGCCAGCGCCCGATACGCGACGCCGGTGCCCGCGATGAGCTCGTCCATCGCGAGCGACGCGGTCACGAGCCCCGCCCGGTCGGCGACCGCGGTGCCGCGGCCAAGCGCCGAGACCCCGACGACATGCCCGACGCCGTGCGCGACAAGCGCTTTCGCCGCCGGGCCGGTGAAGCCGCTCCAACCTTCTGCCGGAGTCCGGGTGGAATCTGGTGGCACGACCCAGAAAACGGCGTCCGCGCCCGCGAAAGCCCGGTCGACCGCCTCGGGGTCGCCGTGCGAACCGACGACGACCTCGACGCGCTCGCGCACCGAATCCGGCAGCCGCGCGGGGTCGCGGACGATCACCCGCAACTCCTCGCCTGCGTCGACCAGCTCGCTCAGCACGCGGCTGCCGATGTTTCCGGTAGGGGCAGTGATGACGATCATGAAAACCTCCGTGGGGTACGCCCTCGATCCTGCTGAGCGCCGCCGCGATGCCACAATGGGAACTTCGGCACGCAATCCTTGCCTGAAATGGAATTACCCTGGTGAACAGCCTGAATCCGGCGATCGACGCCAACCTGGCCGTCGCTTTGGACGCCCTGCTGACCGAGCAGAGCGTCACCCGCGCCGCCGCGCGCCTGCACACGTCGCCGGCCGCGATGAGCCGCACGCTCGCCCGGTTGCGCCGCATCCTGCAAGACCCGTTGCTGGTCCGGGCCGAGCAAGCCATGGTCCCCACGCCGCGCGCCCAATCCCTGCGCGACGAAGCCGCGGCCGTGGTGCAAAGCCTGAACGCGCTGCTCAGCCCCGGCGCCGTCGTGGATCCAGCGACGCTGCGGTCCACCTTCACGATCCAAACCGCGGACCTGGTCGGCGCCGCCCTGGCTGTCGGGCTCCTGCGACTCACCCGCGAGGAAGCCCCCGGCATCTCCCTCCGCGTCCGGGCCGAAGAACTGGAAGCCGGTTCAGCCCTCCGCGACGGCCGCCTCGACCTGGAGGTCGGCTCCATCGACCACGTCGATCCCGAGACGCAGGTCGAGAAGCTGCTCACTTTGCGCATGGTCGCCGCCGTCCGCCCCGGCCACCCCCTGGCTTCGGAACCGTTGACCCCGGCCCGGCTCGCCGCGGCGGACCACGTCGCCGTCAGCCGCCGCGGCCGGTTCACCGGCCCCCTCGACGCGGCACTGGCCGAACACAACCTCCGCCGCCGGGTCGCGATCGTCCTGCCGAGCCACCTGGCCGCGATGGCGGTCGCCGCCCGCAGCGATGTGGTGTGCCTGATCCCCGCGTCGCTCCCCGGCGAACCGCCCTCGCCGCTCACCGCCGACGCGACCGCGCTCGGCCTGCGGCTTCTCGACATCCCGGTCCCGTTGCCGCCGTTGGAGATCGGCATGGCTTGGCATCCGCGACAGTCCGCCGACGGAGCACACCGCTGGCTCCGGGCCGCGGTGCGGCGGACGCTTTGCTCGAACCCGTGAGGGCCGTGCTGTTTTGGCGGTAAGTTGCCCCGCGTGGAGTTCGCAGTCGCCGACGACGAGGTATGGCTCTCCGTTTTCGACACTCTCCCGCAATGGGAAGACGCGTCGGGCGACAGCTACGTGCGGGAACTCAAGATCCCCGTATCCGAGACCGGGGAACTCCACCTCAGCTGGGACCCAGTCGAGCGGAGCGTCCGCCTCCGGTACCGCCAGGGGCCGGACGTCGTCGTCGACGTCTTCCGCGAACAAGCGACCGTGCTGACGATCCACCAACCCGGCCCCGTCATCGCCGTCGAGTACCGCGCCGAAGACTGCCTCGGCCGGATGCGCGTGCAGCTCCAGCCAACCTTCGCCCTGGAGGACGTCTTCCTCCGCACCTGACGCCGAACTGCCCCTCACGCCGCAGTTAAACCCCTTCACCTTTCCTATTGACCTTCACCAACGCTGCGCTATAGGCTTTAACTCTCGTTAAGCCTATTAACTCCCGGAGCAGCCCCATGCGCAGCATCAACCCGAAAAGCTCACGCCCCCTTCGCCGCACAGCCTTGCTCGCCGTCCCGCTGGCCGCCGTTCTCACCCCAGCCCCCGCCCAAGCCGCCGTTCCCGGCTCGGCCTCGCCGACCTGCCAGGGCCACGGTGTCGACCCGGCCGCGAAAGCCCGCCACCGCGCCGAAATCCTCATCCACGCCCCGCTGCACCGGATCTGGGACCTCCACACCGACGTGGAAGCCTGGACGTCCTGGCAGAAACCCGCCGCCCCGATGACCGTGCGCCGCCTGGATCCCGGCCCGCTGCGCAAACATTCACGATTCCAAGCGACCGTCCAGGTGCCCTCGGTTCCGCCGAGCACAGTGGTCATCAACTCCACCGTCCGCCAACTCCAGCGCGGCAAGTGCCTCCGCTGGACCGGCCCGGCAGACGCCACCGGCTACCACATCGACGGCGTCCACGTCTGGACTTTCCACCCCACCCGCGACGGCGTCCTCGTCCGCACCGAAGAAAGCCACTCGGGCCCCCAAGCCGACCCGACGTCCGACATGGGCCTCGAAACCTGGCTGAGCGACCTGAAAACCACCGCCGAAACCGGTTGCCGGGACTGACCCGCGCCTCGGGCCGTCGCTGCACCTCGTCAGCTACCCGATCGCCCGGGATCCGCGCGCCGGTCGCGAAAGCGCCCGCCGAACCAACCCCCGCCGCGCCCGAATCGAATAGCCGCCGCGAGGGCCTTCCGGTGAAACCGGTGCCGCGGCGCAACAGCGCAACGGATCCCGCGGCGACGAACCTGGCCCCAAGACCTCCGCCGCACCACCAATCCACCCCGCGGCCGCACAAACCCGCCCCCACGACCGCCCGCAGCTCAGACCACACCCGGACCGAAGCGACCCCGGCTCCCGCGATCACTCCGAGTCGAGCACCAACCGCAGCGTCCGCAGCAACGGCCCGGCGTCCGTCCCGAACATCTCCGTGTCCACCTGCTCCACCGCGGTCACCGCGCGACCGGCCAGATCGCGGCCCTTCTCGGTCAGCCGCACCAGTTTCGCGCGGGTGTCACCGGAGTCGACTGTCCGGGTCACCAGCCCGGCCGCCTCCAGCCGGGCGATCACCTGGGACGTCATCTTGACATCGGTCCCCGCCTGCGCGGCCAGTTCCTGTTGCCGCGGCGGCGTTCCGTGCGTTTCCAGCCACCAGCAGCACGCGAGCAGCACGAACTGCACGTGCGTGAGCCCCAGCGGTTCGAGCGTCTGCCGGATCCGCCGCTGCCACGCCAAAGTCACGTGCCACAGCAGAAAACCCGGACTGTCCCCCGGCCCCGCGAACCGCGTCATCGCGCGGACCGCTCCGCGTAGCCGAGGAGATCGCTCATGGCGACCGGAAAGTCCTCGCTGATCTGCGGTCCCAGATCCGGCCCCGCCGAGCCTTCGATCTCCAGCCGATGCGTCACGCGCGTCCCGCCGCCGGAGAGCGGGGCGAGCGTGTGCCGGAACCGCAGCACCACGTCGCCGAAGCGGGTTTCGTCTTCGTAGACCTCGTTTTCGGCCAATTCCGTAATGCGCGAACGGAACGTGTCCTGCCCCTGCGGCGTGACCGACAGCTCGGTCCCCTTCTCGAACGGCCCGTGCAACTCGAACCGGTCACTGCGCTCGCTCAACGACGTCCCGCTGTGCAACGCCCGCAACGCGGCCCACACCGCCTCCGGGCTCGCCGACGTCTCCGCGCTGTAGTCAGTGGTCCACATAAGCCCTCCCAGTTAGTATGCGCAGAGACTATCTGCGCGCAGACTATCTGGCAAGACCAGCCGACCAGGACGGTCAGGCAGACTCCAGCCGAAGCACGGCAGCGTCGTACTGGGCGCGGGCGAACCGGAACGGCCCGAACCCGCGGTAGTCCCGTTTCGCGCGGTGCGGCTGCTCGAACGCGTCCCAGACGACCTCGTCACCGGTCACGGTGATGCGCGCCAGCAGCGGCCAGCAGCCCCAGTTCCCGCACGCACAGCCCAGCATCGGGGTTTTGCCCTCGCCGAATTCGAGACCGTGGAAATGCCCGGTCATCGTGCCGCTCAGCGAGCGCGGGTCCAGGCCGCCGTAGGCGTCCCCGGCCGGGGACATCCCGGCGGCCAGCTCGAACCGGTCGATCAGGTCGGTGAGCGCGACGTCGTCGACGTACGGCACCGCGACCGGACCGCCCGTTTCGCCGGGCGGATGGAATGCGAAACGCAGCGTGGCCACCGCCCGGATTATCCCCGCGCCTCACGCAGGGCTTTCGTCCGCCTCCCGGCGTTCAGCCAGAATCTCCGTCACCCGCTCCCCGGGCAGCGCGCTCCGCAGCGCCAACGCCATCACCACCGCGGTCAGCACCAGCGACGCCACCGCGCCCAGCGAAAAGTCCAGGACTCCCAGGTTCCCGGCATGCTTCGAAGCCTCCGGATACGTGCCGAGGTAGCTGATCACCGCGAGCCCGGCGAACCACACCAGCACCCACCAGCCGTGCCGGAAGTCCAGTTTCGGCGACTTCTTCGCGAACGCCTGGTTCAGCGCGAGCAGAAGATAACCGAATGCGATCACCACGAACAGTTTCCAGTTCGTGTCCCACCCGGTCCAGTAGATGATCAGGTTGGTGGAGAACAGCGCCAGGAACGCGACCGCCCACGTGAAGCCCCGGCCGAGGCGGAACGGGCGCTCGCGGCTCGGCAGCTGGCTGCGCATCGCCAGCAGCACCAGCGGACCGGACCCGAACGACAGCACAGTGCTGTTCGTGACGAACGAAACCAGTTTGTTCCACCCGGGGAAGGGCAGGAAGAAGAAGCAGCCGATGACGAACGCCAGGATCAGGCTGACCCACGGCACGCCCGCGGAGTTCACCTTCGCGAGCCCCGACGGCGCGTTTCCGTTGCGCCCCATGGCATACGAGATGCGCGCGGTGACGCCGGTGTAGATCAGGCCGGTGTCGCCGGGCGAGATGATCGCGTCGGCGTACAGCAGGGTGGCCAGCCAGCCGATGCCGAGCACGCTCGAGATCGCGGCGAGCGGGCCGAACGTGGCCAGGACGTCGCTGCCCGCGGTGAAGTTCGAACCGACGTGTTCCCAGCCCTGTTTGCCGATCGCGTCGGACGGGGCCGCGCCGATGAACGCGATCTGCAGCAGCACGTACAGGATTCCGGTGAGCACGACCGAACCGATGAGCGTGAGCGGCACGTTGCGTTTCGGGTTCGCCGTCTCCCCCGCCAGTTCGACGCCTTGCCGGAAACCGAAAAACGAGAACGCGATGCCCGCGCTCGCGACCGCGGAGAAGATTCCGTGCGTCCCGTACGGGGCGAATCCGCCGTAGTCCGTGAAATGCCCGGGATGGAACGCGGTCACCAGGAAAACGACGATCACCAGCGCGATGACCGCGAGTTTCCACCACACGAGCACATTGTTGATCCGGGCGAACCAGCGCACGCCGAAGAAATTCACCAGCACGAAGAACGCCAGCAGCAGAATCGAGATCCCGGTGCCCGCCGGGGTGAGCACGGCGTTGCGGTCGGCGTCGAGTGTTTCCAGCCAGGGCAGGTAATTCGTGGCGTACTGGACGACCGCGAGCACCTCGATCGGCGACACCGCGGCCGCCGCGATCCATGTCACCCAACCCATGGAAAAGCTCGCGAAGGAACCGAACGAATAGTGCGGGAACCGCGCGACGCCGCCCGAATGCGGGAACATGGTGCCCAATTCGGCGTACGTCATCCCGATCAGCACGAACATGACCGCGCCGATCCCCCACGACACGATCGCCGCGGGCCCGGCGAGCTGTGCGGCGTTGAGCGCGCCGAAGAGCCATCCGGACCCGATGATCGACCCCACCGCGGTGAACAGCAGCCCGATCGGGCCGAAGTGCTTCTTCAGCCGCTTGTCGTCGCCCGCGACGACCGCGGGGGACGGCTGTTCGGTCGTTCCGGCTGTGTCCATGGCGCGGCCTCCTGCCGGGTCGGCGGTCCGCTTCCACTCTCCTCCCGCGGCGGTGCGCGCAGAATAAGCGGACATAAAATTGTTACCTTGTGCACCATTCGGTGCCAGGCCGGGATCTTGCTCGGTTCACCGTTGCCGCACAACGGTATTCGCGAGTTATGTCCGACATCGCCGGTTTCCCGCAGCGGACTACCAGGTCGCGCGCAGAATCCCAGTTACGTCCGCCGCCGAGGCCTCCCGCGGGGTGTTCGCCAGGACCCCGTCCGCCAGGGTGTCGGCCACCAGGTCCGGCAGATCCCCTTCGCCGATGCCGAATTCGCGCAGCCGGCCGGCCAGTTCGACCTCGGCGACCAGGCGTTCCACCGCCGCGATCGCCGCGTCCGCGTTGTGCGCGACCGATTTCCGGGCATCGGCGACGCCCAGCGGTTCCGCCAAGCGCGCCAGCCGGTCTTCCCGCACCGCGAGGTTGAACCGCAGGCATTCGGCGAGCACCAAGGCGAGCGCCTGGCCGTGCGGCAGGTCGAACCGGCCGCCGAGCGAGTGCCCGATGCCGTGCACCACGCCGAGTCCGGTCGTCCGCATCGCCTGGCCCGCCGTGTGCGCCGCGAGCATCAGGTTCGCCCGCGCAGCCAGGTCTCCGCCGACTGCGACCGCGCGGCGCAGGTTCTCCGCGACCAAACGGACGGCTTGCAGGTCCAGACCATCCGCCCATGGATTGGGCCGGGCGGAGAGAAAGGACTCCACGGCATGGGTCAGGCAGTCGATCCCGGCGGCCGCGGTCGCGCGCGGCGGCAGACTCAGGGTGAGCGCCGGGTCGAGAAGTGCGTACCGGGCAAGGCAAGCCGGGCCGCCGAGATAGCACTTGCGCTGCTGCCGGGGATCGGTGATGACGCCGAGGTCGTTGCACTCCGAACCGGTGCCGGAGGTGGTCGGGATCGCCACGATCGGCAACGCGGGCGTCAGGTCCGCGGAAACTTCGGTGCTCCAAGTAAGTTCGGCGGCCGGACGGTCGTTGACGGCGGCCAGCGCGATCGCCTTCGCCGCGTCCAAAGCGGACCCGCCGCCCAGCGAGACCACCGCTTCCGCCTCGGCGGCGCGCACGAAAGCGCCGCCCGCGTCGACGTCGTCAGTGGTGGGATTCGGGTGCACCTCGGAGAAAACCTCGACCGCGAGCCCGTCCTGACATACCAACTGGGCTGCCTGCTCGGGCAACGGAGTCGCGACGAGCCCGCGATCACTGACCAGCACAATCTTCCGCGCGCCGATCGCCCGGATCAATCGCGGCAGCTGTCCAACGGCACCAGCGGCGAACGTGGCAGCCGGATACGGACCGATTTCGATGGCTGAGATCTCAGGCATGCCTACCTCCCGAACCGGTCTTCGTCGATCGTGACGCCCAGCCCGGGCGCGGACGGCACGTGCAGCAGTCCGTCCGCGTCGATGTCCAGCGGGGCGGAAAGCAGGAAGTCGCGTCGCTCCGGCGTCCACACCGGCGGGTCGTAAGGGAATTCGAGGTACGGTCCCCCGCCGACGCCCGCGGTCACGTGCAGGTTCGCGACCAGGCCGAGGCCGTTGGACCAGGTGTGCGGCGTGAAGAGCCGGTTGCGCGCCAGCACCAGCTCGGCGAGCGTGCGGGCGCGCAGCATTCCGGCGGCGAGCGCGACGTCCGGCTGGTAGACGTCGAGAGCGTCGGCTTCGACCAGGTCCAGCAGCTCGCTGAAGGTCCGGACCATTTCTCCCCCGGCGACGCGGACCCCGGCGTCCCGCACCGCGCGCAGGCCGGGCCGGTCGTCCAGCGGCAGCGGTTCCTCGAGCCAGAAGACGTCCACTTCGCGCAGCGCCGCGGCGAATCGCCGGACCGCCGCCGGGTCGAGCGAAGGCCGCACGTCGCCGGGCATCCGCCACGCCTGGTTCAGGTCGGCCATCAGCGTCATCTCCGGTCCGACCGCGTCCCGGACCGCCCGCATGGTGCGGATCCCGCCCGCGAAATCATCCGCGGCCAGCCGGATCTTCGCCGCCGGGAACCCGCGGTCGCGCACCCCACTCATCATCTCGGCCCGCTCGTCGGCAGGCAGGATCCGGCCGGTCGACGCGTACGCCGGGATCGCGTCCGCCGCGCCGCCGAACAACGTCGCGACCGGAACGCCGAGCACCTTCCCGATGACGTCCCACAGCGCGATCTCCAGCGGCCAGTAGCGCCCGGCGTGGAAGGCGATGGTCTCTAGCGCGCGCACGTGGCGGCTGATCGCCATCGGATCCTGGCCGAGGAACAGCTCCGCGTACGGCTCGAAGCCCGCCATCGTGTCGCCGGAGCCGTAGCCGACCACGCCCTCGTCGGTCACGACCTTGACCACCGTCGCGTCGAAGCGCGTGCGCGGCACCGGATCCCACGCGGCGTCGAACGGCGGATCGAGCGGCAGCGTCCCGGGCAGCAGCTGGATGTCGGCGATCTTCACGCATCGGACGGTAACCGCGGATTGACGCTCGCCCAATCGTTGTTGCACAGTCCTCAACATGGCGAACCAGCGCACCTACGGTTCGGGCCTGGTCCGCGACGTCGACCTGCTCGAGGTCCTCGCACTGCCGGAAGCGCGCGACGGGCTCGGCGTGTCCCGCGTAGCCGAACTGTCCGGGCGGGACAAAGCCCAGGTCTCGCGCGCCCTCGCGACGCTCGCCGACGCCGGCCTCGTGTTGCGCGACGAGCACACCCGCGCGTACCGGCCAGGATGGCGGCTGTTCGCCTTGGCCACGCACGCCACCGAAACGCATCTCGCGCACCTCGCCGCGCCGTTTCTGCGCACGATCGTGGCGCGGCTCAACGAAACGACGCATCTGTGCGTCCTGCGCGCCGGGCAGGTGTTCACCCTCCGAAGCGAACTCGCGTCCCACGCTTTTCGCGGACTCGGCTGGGAAGGCGTCGGCGTCGACCCGTTCACGACCTCACCCGGACGGGTGTTATTGAGCGAATGGGACGAGGAAACCCTCGGACACTGGTGGCGGACCTTCGGCGGCGGCACCGCGCACCCGCTCCCCGACCTCCCCGGCGCCGCCGAGGAACCGCCGCCGCTCACGCTCGACCAGCTGACCGGGAAGCTCGCGGGGATCCGGGAACGCGGCTACGAAACGGTGGACGAGGAGTTCGAACCGGGGTTGGTCGGCGTGTCCGCTCCGGTGTACGGCTTCCGGGGCGACATCGTCGCGGCGGTCAACGTGTCCGCCCCGAAATCGCGCCTCGGCGGACGCCTGCCCGCGGCAGGCCGGTTCGCCCGCAGCGTCGCCGACCGGATCTCCGCCGTGCTCGGCGCGCCGGGATGACGGTCATTTATGCTGCGCCAAAGCGTCTCTTCCCGGCAGGTGGTCGCATGTACGAAATCCCGCCCACGGCGGCCATGCAACGCTGGTCAGTGTCGGTCGACGGCGCCCACGCGATCTTCGCTTGCGCGCCGTGGGTGGAAGACCCCACCGCGGACCGGGTGCTGCCGCGCCTGTGGCCGGGCCGCGGACTGGGAGTCAGCGACGCCGACGCCGCCGGTTTCGCCGCCGCGATCGCCGAGACGATGAAGGCCCCGAACTACTGGACCGCCAGCCACGCCGCGGCGCGCGCCTGGCAAGACCAGCCGTGGTCCCCCGCCCGCCGCGACCACGACGACGGTTTCGTGTACTTCGCCGGACCTTGCGGAGAGCCGGGGGTTTCGGCGGGGTACCGACCGGCTTACCACCTGCCGCTGGCACTGCGTGATCTGCGGGGCTTGCGGATCCGGGTGACGGCTTACCTGCACGGGGTGCGGGTGTTGAGCTGAAGCGCTCTTGCCGCGGGGGGTTCGGTCGTGCTCAGGTGACGGATAATCGCTGCTCGGTCCGTGGTTGTTCGGTTCATGCATAAACCCGTCCGGCGCGCGGTTGCCCGGGGCCCTGCATAAACCCGCCCCGCCTGACCGGTGGTCATATGGTCACCGGTCACAAGGAGGAGAACGCATGTTCGCGGGCAGCTTCGGGTCTGCGTCGTCGGCGCGGGCTCGTCCGGGATCGTCGCGGTCAGGGTGCCCACCGAACGCGGCTTCGGCGTGGACTGCGGCGAACGCCCGACTTCGCCCGGCACGACCGGATCGCCGACTGCTTCGCGGTGTATGTGGCGCGTTTCGGCTTCGGCAACCGCATCCGGTTCGGCCCCGGGGTCACCCACGTCGAGCCTCGGCCGGACGGCGGCTTCGCCGTCGCACTGTCCACAGGAGACACCGAGCGGTACGACGCCGTGCTCGTCGCGAACGGCCACCGTTGGGACCGGTCCGGAACGAGGCACCGCGCTGATGACTGCGCCGGACGCCGAGCCGGGGTATCTTGCGCTGGTGCCGCCGGGCAGCGATTTCCGCAACGAGGTCGCGGCGCGGGCGGTGTTCGACATCCTGCGGTACCGGCCGGGCCGCGGCGTCGGCCGGATCGAGGTGCCCACGTTGTTCGCGGTGTGCGAGAAGGATTCCGTCGCCCCGTCCGGGCCGACGCTGCGGTACGCCGCCCGTGCGCCGCGCGGTGAGGTACGGACTTATCCGGACGGGCATTTCGCCGTCTACCAAGGCGAACCGTTCGAGCGAGTGGTCGCGGACCAGGTCGATTTCCTCCGTCGGCACGTTCCGGTGACAGCATGACCGGGCGGATCGTGGTGTTCGGGGCGACCGGCTACACCGGCGGCCTGGTCCTGGAGTCACTGGTACGGCGCGGAGCGCGGCCCGTCCTGGCCGGACGGAACCGTGCTGCGTTGGACGCACTGGCCGCGGACCACGGCGACTTGGAGATCGCGGTCGCGGACGTCAGCGACCCGGCGACCCTCCGCTCGCTGGCCGGGCCCGGCGACGTGCTGATCGCCACCGTCGGCCCGTTCGACCGGATCGGGCACGCGGCCGCGCAAGCCGCCGCCGATGCCGGAGCGCACTACCTGGACTCGACCGGCGAGGTCGGCTTCGTCCGTGATGTGCGTGCCCGACACCATGAGCGAGCAGTCGAAACCGGTGCGGCAATGGTCCCGGCCTTCGGTTACGACTACGTCCCCGGCATCCTCGCCGGCGCCCTAGCCGCGCAAGAGGCGGGCGATGACGTGCGTTCGCTGGAGATCGGCTACTTCGCGACCGGGCCGCTCTACCGAGGCTTGAGCCAAGGCACCCGGACGACCATGCGGGACGGGATGACGCTGCCCTCGCTGCGCTGGCGGGGCCGTCGGCTGGTCGAGGAACGCACCGGCAGCCGGGTGCGCGCGTTCCCGGTCCGCGGCCGGTCCAAGTCGGCCTTCCTGGTTTCCGGGACCGAAGTGCTGTTCCTGCCGGGGAATTTCCCGTCGCTCGACGAGGTGACTGTCTACAATGGATGGTTCCCCGCGTTGAGCCGGGCGATGCCGGTGGTGTCCGCACTGGCCTCGGTGGCCGGTCCGGTGCTGCGGGCGATGAGCGGGCCGATGGTGGGCCCGCCCGGCGGACCGGACGCGACCGCACGCGCGAAAACCGGCGCGGAAGTGGTCGCAGTCGCCGATTCCCGGGTCGAGGTGCGGCTTGAAGGACCGAATGCGTACACGCTCACCGGGGATCTGCTGGCCTGGGCGGCGATCCGGTTGAGCACCGAGGGCCCGGCGACGCCCGGCGTGGTGGGCCCGGTGGACGCGTTCGGGCTGGAACCGCTCCGGGACGGATGCGCGGAACTCGGGCTGGTGCGGCAATAGCCGTGAAGGGCTCCTTGACGGAATCGGATTCCCTCAAGGAGCCCTTCACGGACCACCCCACACCCCCGGGGTTATTCCGAGCGGAGCGTGTCCAGCCTCGTCACCTGGCGCAGCAGCGGCAGCGTCAACGCCGTCACCAGCAGCACCGCGGCGACCGCGGCTCCGGCCAGTCCGGCCAGGACCCCGCCGTCCACCATCATCGGCATTTTCGCCAGCCGCAGGATCGGCGCGGTCAAGCCGAGCCCGGCTCCTACGGCCAGCACCACCCCGACGACCACCGGAACCGCGGTCTGCCACAGGGATCCCCTGGCCAGCACCCCGATCGGCACGCCCGCCGCGGACAGCGCCGCGAGCGGACGGCGGCGTTCGCTGATCTGCTCGATCGACAGCATCAGCAGGCTCATCGCCGCCACCGCCAGCACGAACAGCGACGCGGTCAGCAGCACCGCGCGGAAGCTCTCCACCATCCGCTCGTCGCGGCCGGCGTAGTCGGACATGAAGTCCGTCTTGCCGACCTCGGCCTTCCACGCCAGCGGGCGCACCGCGGTCGCGACCTGGTCGATCAGGGCGTCGACGCCGCCGGCGCCCGACACGAACAGTTCCGTCCGCTCGACCGGCAGCTGGACGTCGCCGAACGCGCCGGGCGTGACCAGCAGTTCGCTGGCCGACGCCTTCGCGGTGTTGCTCGCGGGCACCACCCGGACGTTGCCCGGGACTGTCCACATCGGACCCTCGACCTTGTTGCCGTTGCGGTAGCCGGTCAGCCGGTACTCCCCCTTGGGCACGGGCTGGGCCGACGAACCGGTCACGTAGAAAGCGTCCCCGTCGGCGCAGTCTCCGATGTTCGCCTGCGTTTTCAGCGCGACGCAGTCCCCGACAGTGCCGTAGACCTGGTTCTCGCCGGATCCCTGCAGCTGCAGGGCGCGGGCGCTGTGCACGCCGGTCACCCCGGGCGCCCCGGACAGCCGCTGCCGGACCTCCGCCTCGTGCGCACTCGTCGTGTCCACCCGCACCGGCGCGGCCGCGACCCCGGCCGGCGTCTCGTACGACCGCGAATTGCGGCTGGTCATCGAGGTAAGCACGCCCTGGATCAGGATCGTCCCGGCGAGCACGACGACGAGCCCGGACACCACCCGGCTGGCGGTGCCGCTGTCGAGCTGCAGCCTGCGCACCGCGAGCTGCCACGACGGCGGACCGCCCTGCAGCCGTTCGACGATCCGCTCTACCAGCCACGGCAGCAGCGCCGCGACGCCGACGAGCAGGAACACGCTGCCCACCGCGAGCGCCATCGCCGCGGCCTGGTCCCCCGACCCCGGCGAGACGACGAGCGTCCCGAGCAGGAACACCACGCCGATCCCGGTGATCGTCCAGCGCCACCACATCCGCCGCCGCACCGGTTTGCCCTGCCGGACCACGCCGAGCGGTTCGACGATGGTCCGGCGCAGCCCGAACAGCGCCGAGCCGACCGCGAGACCGGGCACCAGCAGCACGATCACCAGCAAGGACACCCACGACGGCGTGAAATCGTCCGGGAAGACGCGGAGGCCGAACGGGAGCCAGTCCCCGATGAACGGCCGCAGCGCGTAGAACAGCGCCCCGCCCGCCACGAGCCCGATCACCGCGCCGACCAGCGATTCCGCCGCCGCGACCCGTTTGATCTGCCGGGCGTCCACCCCGATCAGCCGCAGCGCGGCGAGCCGCCGTTCGCGTTGCGCCGCGCCCATCCGCGACGCGGTGGTCACGAAGATCAGCAACGGCAGCAGCAGCACTGCGGCGATCGGCGCGATGACCATCCACATCACCAACGGCAGGGTGAACCCTTCCGGAGGCTTGCCGTAGGAGTAGACGCTGGTGGCGTTTTCCCCTTCGGCCTTGATCTCCGCGGCGGTCGACCCGTAGTACGCCGTCAGGTCGGCCGCGTCACTGACGCCCGGTTCCCCGATCTGGCCGACCACGTTCCCCGGCAGCCGCGCCTTGATCGACGCGCCCTCGGCCGAGTTCAGCTTCTCCGCCAGCGCGGGCGACACGATCACCTCGCCCGGCGCGGGCAGCCGGGAAAGCCCCGGCGGCACCGGCGAGTTCTCCCCGGTCGCCGCGACCGCGGTCAGCTGGAGGAAGTCCTCGCCGACCGACGGGTACCAGCGGTAGGTCGCCAGCGGCGCGATCCCCTCGCGCGGCGTCGTGTCCTGCTTGATCGCCGCCGCCCGGTCCGCCCGCGCGTTCACCAGGTGGCTCACCGAGGCGGCGGGCAGGAGCACAGCGACCGCGAGCGCGATGCCGAACGCGGTCATCGCGAGCCGCAGGAGCGCCGAGCCGGACATCCGGCCGCCCCCGACGGCCAGCCGGAGTCCCAGCAGCAGATCCCGCATCATGCGACCAGCTCCCGGTCGACCGTGCGCCCGTCCCGGACCACGATCTCGCGGTCGGAGTACGCCGCGACCCGCGGTTCGTGGGTCACCAGCACCACCGCGGCGTGTGTTTCCCGCGCCGCCTGGGTGAGCATCTGCATGACCTTCTCGCCGTTGAGCGAGTCGAGCGCGCCGGTCGGCTCGTCGGCGAACACGACCTTCGGCCCGGTCACCAGCGCCCGCGCCACCGCGACCCGCTGCGCCTGCCCGCCGGACACGTCGCCCGGACGCCGCTTCGCCAGGTTGTCGACCTCCAGCCGAGCGAGCCATTCCTTCGCCTTCGCCTCGGCGGGCCCCCGCTTCGCCCCGGTCAGCCGCAGCGGAAGCGCGACGTTCTCCAGGCAGGTCAGCTCGGGAACGAGCTGGCCGAACTGGAACACGAAGCCGAATTCGGTGCGCCGCAACGCACTCCGGCCCTTGTCGTCCATCGCGACGAGGTCCTGCCCGCCGTAGTGGATGGTCCCCGCGTCCGGCCGGACGATCCCGGCGAGACAGTGCAGCAGCGTCGATTTCCCCGACCCCGACGCGCCCATGATCGCGAGCACTTCCCCCGCCGCGACGGCCAGCGCCGCCCCGTCGAGCGCCCGCGTCTGGCCGAACGATTTGTGCAGCCCGCTGCCCGCGAGCAGCGCGGTTCCCGGCCTGGTCATCAGCGCACCGCTTTCTCGAGTTCGCCGAGCCGGGCCGCGGTGAGCTCGAGCCACCGCAGATCCGCCTCGAGGTGGAAGAGCGCGTGGTCGCAGATCAGCTGATCGGCGAGGTCGCCCTCGTACTTGCGTTTCGTGAGCGAGCGCATCACTTTGAGGTGCTCGCTGCGCTGGACGTCGAGCACGTCGGTGGCGTCGCGCCCGGACAGCAGCGCCAGGACCACCTTCGTGTACAGCGTGTTCTGCAGGTACGGCTCCGGGTTCTCCGGAGTGCTCAGCCACTGCTCGACGTCGGTGATCCCGGCGTCGGTGATCGTGTAGCGCTTCCGTTCCGGCCCGTCGCCGCTCTCGACCCCCGCGACCTCGACCATGCCGTTGCGCAGCAAGCGCGACAGCGTCGAGTAGACCTGGCCGTACGCGAGCGGGCGGTCCTGCCCGAACTGCTCGTCGTACGCCCGTTTCAGGTCGTACCCGTGTCTCGGCCCCGACTCGAGCAACCCGAGCAAGGTATGTGAAACCGACATTCCCCTGTTCCTCCCTTGACCCCGGAATCCCGGGGGTGAAGATCACTATACAACACAGGTATACGCACCGTGTATACCACCGCAGAATAGTGCGTCTTCGCAGGTCAGGGCTCGCTGCCGCCGGGCGACAC
>NZ_JARACH010000045.1:0-72417 GCF_029087445.1 Amycolatopsis sp. La24 | reverse complement strand
GGGCAGCGGCGGTGATGGGGGCAGCGGGGGAGCGGGGGCGAAGGCTGGCGCGGAACCGGTGTTTCCCGAGCGCATGAACGGCAGCGGGCCGGGGTCCGCGGCGAGTGCGGCGGGCTGCTCCGGCGAGTCCGGTTTCGGGGCGACCGTCTTGATGACCTGGGTGTCGGTGGCGTCCAGGTGCGCGGCGGTTTTCTTGCCGTCCGGCGTGCGGAACAGCTCGGGGCCGAACAGGTCCACCGTGGCCTTGGTCTGCTTCGGGTACAGCCGGTGGCGCACCTCGCGCAGGGAGATCCGCTTTTCCGGCTCCTTCTTCATCAACGCGGCGATGACGTCGGCCAGCGGGCCCGGCTTCGGGCGCGGGACCTTGCCGTTCACGACCTTGCCGACGGTTTCCAGCGGGTCGCCGTCCGCGTCGTACGGGGGTGCGCCTTCGACGGCGGCGAACAGCGTCGCGCCGAGGCCCCACAGGTCCGCGTTGGGGGTGACCGCGCCGCCGGACGCGACCTCCGGCGAGATGTAGGCGGGCGAACCGAGCATGATGCCGGTCCTGGTCATGGTGGCTTCGGAGACGTTGCGGGCGATGCCGAAGTCGGTGAGCTTGATCCGTCCGTCGCTGGCCACCAGGACGTTGCCCGGCTTCACGTCGCGGTGCGTGATGCCTGCTTCGTGGGCTGCTTCAAGGGCGGCGGCTACCGCGATGCCGACCGCGGCGGCCTGTTCGACAGTCAGCGGGCCGTGGTCACGCAGCAGGTGCGCGAGGCTGCGCGACGGCAGCAGCTCCATCACGACGAACGGGGCGTCGTTCTCGCGCGCGACGTCGTGCAGCGTGATGACGTTCGGATGCGACAGCACCGCGATCGCCCGGGCTTCGCGGAGCGTGCGCTCGCGCAGTTCGTCCGCCTGTTCGGCCGGGATGCCCGGCGGCACCTTCATCTCCTTGACCGCGACCGGGCGGTGCAGGAACTCGTCGTAAGCCGACCAGACCGTGCCCATCGACCCCGACCCCAGAACCGACCGCAGCCGGTAGCGCCCGGCGACTACCCGCGGCTGGTCGCCGCCGGTCGACGGCTCGGCGTTCGCGGAGCCGGTGCTGTCGGTGTTGCCGGGCTGGTCCTGGTCGCTGTTCTCCGAGGGCACCCCATGATTGTGGCCCACCCCGCCGACACTCTTCGACCCAGCACCGCTACCCCTGAGTTCACCCGTACGGGGGGCGAGCAGAGTCACAGGTGCGGGTGGTGGCCTGCCTCTACCATCACTGGGTATGACGAACGTGGCTGGTCCGGAGTCGGCGCCGACTTCCGAGCCCGGGCTCGCGCTCGCGGCGGAGTTCCCGACCGCGGACCGCGCCCAGTGGCAGGAGCTGGTGGCGGGAGTGCTGCGCAAGAGCGGCAGGCTCCCGGAGGATTTCGCGGGTGCGCCGGAGAGCAAGCTCGTCTCCCGCACCTACGACGGCATCGAAATCCAGCCGCTATACACAGCCGAAGACGCGGGCGGCGACCTCGGCTTCCCGGGGCTGCCGCCGTTCGTGCGCGGGGCCCGGCCGGAGGGCGTCGTCGACACCGGGTGGGACATCCGGGTCCGTCACCAGCGCGAAGACGCCCGGGCGGCGAACGCGGCGATCCTCGCCGACCTCGAAGGCGGCGCGTCCTCGGTGTGGCTGCGGCTCGGCGAGGGTTCGCTCCCGATTTCCGCGCTCGCGGACGCGCTGAACGAGGTGTACGTCGGTCTCGCGCCGGTCGTCCTCGACGCCGGTGCGGAGTACGAAACCGCTGCTCAGGTGCTTCTCGACCTCTTCGCCGAGCGCGAGGTCCCGGCCAGCGAAGCCGTCGGCACGCTGGGTGCGGACCCGCTCGGTACCTCGGCGCGCACCGGGCACTCTCTCCCGCTCGGCCCGGCCGCCGAATTGGCCGCGAAGGTTGCCCCTAAGTACCCCAAGGTCCGCACGATCGTCGCCGACGGACTGCCGTTTCACGAGGCAGGCGGCTCGGACGCGCAGGAACTCGGCGCGACGATCGCGGCCGGCGTCGCTTATCTGCGTGCGCTCACCGAGGCTGGTCTGGACGTCGCCGCGGCGGCCGCGCAGATCGAGTTCCGGCTCGCCGCGACCGCGGACCAGTTCCTCACCATCGCCAAGTTCCGCGCCGCGCGCCGGCTGTGGGACCGGGTCCTCGAAGTCTCCGGTGCAGCCGCGGAAGCGCGCGGGATGCACCAGCACGCGGTCACGTCGCCGTCGATGTTCACCCAGCGCGACCCGTGGGTGAACATGCTGCGCACGACCGTCGCCTGTTTCGCAGCCGGGGTCGGCGGCGCGGACGCGGTCACCGTGCTGCCGTTCGACGCGGCGATCGGCCTGCCGGACGCGTTTTCCTCCCGGATCGCCCGCAACACCAACGCGATCCTCATCGAAGAGTCGAAGCTGGGCAGCGTGATCGACCCGGCGGGCGGCTCCTGGTACGTCGAGAAGCTCACCGACGAACTCGCCGAAGCCGCGTGGCGCGAGTTCACCGCGATCGAGGCGGCTGGCGGTATCGAGGCCGAGCTGGCTTCCGGTGCGCTGGCCGGACGGCTCGCCGAGACCTGGGCAAAGCGCGCGAGCCGCCTCGCCACCCGGCGCGACCCGCTCACCGGCGTCAGCGAGTTCCCGAACCTGGACGAAAAGCCAGTCTCCCGCGAGCCGCTTCCGTCCACTGTGGACGGCGGACTCCCGCGCCACCGGTACGCCGAGGAGTACGAGAAACTGCGCGACGCGTCCGACGCGTACCTCGCCAAGCACGGCGAACGGCCGAAGGTTTTCCTGGCCACGCTGGGTCCGGTCGCCGCGCACACCGCCCGTGCGTCCTTCGCGACGAACCTGCTCCAGGCGGGCGGCGTCGAGGCGGTCAACCCTGGCGCGACCGACGATCTGCCCGGCGCGTTCCGCGAGAGCGGCGCGAAGATCGCCTGCGTCTGCGGCACTGACGCGGCATATGAGGAACAGGCCGCGTCCGTCGCGGCGTCGCTCGGCGCGGACAGCGTGCTGCTGGCGGGCAAGGGAACCTACGACGGAATCAGCGGCAATCTGTACGCCGGGTGCGACGCGCTCGAAATCCTGACCAGCCTCCACGCACAGCTGGGAGTCTCCGCATGAGCATCCCGAATTTCGCCGACATCCCGCTCGGCACGCCGGAACCGGGCGACCGGGCCGCGTGGGCGCAGGCCGTGCAGGACGCCACCGGCAAGGGCCCGGACGCGCTCGCCTGGGAAACCCCCGAGGGCATCGGCGTGAAGCCGGTCTACACCGCCGCCGATCTGTCCGATGTGGACTTCCTCGGCACATACCCCGGCATCGCGCCGTACCTGCGCGGGCCGTACCCGACGATGTACGTGAACCAGCCGTGGACGATCCGCCAGTACGCCGGGTTCTCCACCGCGCAGGAGTCGAACGCCTTCTACCGCCGCAACCTCGCGGCCGGGCAGAAGGGCCTTTCGGTCGCGTTCGACCTCGCGACCCACCGCGGCTACGACTCCGACCACCCGCGCGTGTCCGGCGACGTCGGCATGGCCGGCGTGGCGATCGACTCGATCTACGACATGCGCCAGCTGTTCGACGGCATCCCGCTCGACAAGATGTCCGTCTCGATGACGATGAACGGCGCGGTGCTGCCGGTGCTCGCGCTCTACGTGGTCGCGGCCGAGGAGCAGGGGGTGAAGCCGGAGCAGCTCGCGGGGACCATCCAGAACGACATCCTCAAGGAGTTCATGGTCCGCAACACTTACATCTACCCGCCGCAGCCCTCGATGCGGATCATCTCCGACATCTTCGGCTACACCTCGCAGCACATGCCGAAGTACAACTCGATCTCCATCTCCGGCTACCACATGCAGGAGGCCGGAGCGACCGCCGACCTGGAGCTGGCGTACACGCTCGCGGACGGTGTCGAGTACATCCGCGCGGGCGTCGAAGCCGGGCTGGACGTCGACAAGTTCGCGCCGCGGCTGTCGTTCTTCTGGGCCATCGGCATGAACTTCTTCATGGAGGTCGCGAAGCTGCGTGCGGCGCGCCTGCTGTGGGCGAAGCTGGTGAAGCAGTTCGACCCGAAGTCGCAGAAGTCGCTGTCGCTGCGTACGCACTCTCAGACGTCAGGCTGGTCGCTCACCGCGCAGGACGTCTTCAACAACGTCACGCGTACGTGCGTCGAGGCGATGGCTGCCACCCAGGGGCACACGCAGTCGTTGCACACCAACGCTCTCGACGAAGCGCTCGCGCTGCCCACCGACTTCTCCGCACGGATCGCGCGCAACACACAGCTGTTGCTGCAGCAGGAATCCGGCACCACGCGCGTCATCGACCCGTGGGGCGGCAGCGCGTTCGTCGAGAAGCTCACCTACGACCTCGCGCGCAAGGCGTGGGGTCACATCACCGAAGTCGAGGGCGCGGGCGGCATGGCGCGCGCGATTGACGAAGGCATCCCGAAGCTGCGTATCGAAGAGGCGGCTGCGCGTACGCAGGCGCGCATCGACTCGGGACGACAGCCGGTCATCGGCGTGAACAAGTACCAGGTCACCGACGACGAGCAGATCGACGTGCTGAAGGTCGACAACGCGGGCGTACGCGCGCAGCAGCTCGAGAAGCTGCGTCGGCTGCGCGAAGAGCGCGACCCGCAGGCCACTGAGGACGCGCTGCGCCGCCTCACCGAAGGTGCGCAGAACAACGGCAACCTGCTCGAGCTGGCCATCAACGCCGCGCGCGCGAAGGCCACCGTCGGCGAGATCTCCGACGCCCTGGAGAAGAACTGGGGCCGCCACTCCGGCCAGATCCGCACGATCTCCGGCGTGTACCGGGAAGAGGTGGGGAAGTCGGACAACGTCGAGAAGGCCCGCGAGCTGGTCGACAAATTCGCTGAAGAGGAAGGCCGCCGTCCGCGGATCCTCGTCGCGAAAATGGGCCAGGACGGCCACGACCGCGGCCAGAAAGTCATCGCCACCGGCTTCGCCGACCTCGGCTTCGACGTCGACGTCGGCCCGCTTTTCTCCACCCCGGCCGAGGTCGCCCGCCAGGCGTCGGAAGCGGACGTGCACGTGATCGGCGTGTCCTCGCTGGCCGCCGGGCACCTGTCGCTGGTGCCCGCGCTGCGCCACGAGCTGGCCGAGCTGGGCCGCGAGGACATCATGGTCGTGGTCGGCGGCGTGATCCCGCCGCAGGACTACCCCGAGCTGCGCGAAGCGGGAGCGGCGGCGATCTTCGGCCCGGGCACGGTGCTCGCGGACGCCGCGATCGACCTGCTCCAGCAGCTGGCCGCGCAGGAGTCCTGAACCTTGCCGCGGCGGATCGACGTCGGCGAATACGCGAAGGGCGTGCTCGCGGGCGACCGGGGGACCCTGTCCAAAGCCATCACGCTGGTCGAATCGCATCGCGAGGACCACCGGCGGCAAGCCCAGGAACTGCTGGTCGAGCTGCTCCCGCACGCCGGAGGGGCGAAACGCGTCGGCATCACCGGCGTGCCCGGAGTCGGCAAGTCGACATTTATCGACCAGCTCGGCACCGACCTCACCACGGCCGGGCACCGGGTCGCGGTGCTCGCCGTCGACCCGTCCTCGACGCGCACCGGCGGGTCGATCCTCGGCGACAAGACCCGGATGGCGCGGCTCGCGGTCGATCCGAAGGCGTTCATCCGGCCGTCGCCGACGTCCGGCACGCTCGGCGGCGTCGCCCGCGCCACCCGCGAGACGATCGTGCTGATGGAGGCGGCCGGCTTCGACGTCGTGCTGGTGGAGACGGTCGGGGTCGGGCAGTCCGAGGTGACCGTGGCGAACATGGTCGACTGCTTTCTCTTCCTGACCCTCGCGCGCACCGGCGACCAGTTGCAGGGCATCAAAAAGGGCGTGCTGGAACTCGCCGACGTGATCGCCGTGAACAAGGCCGACGGCCCGCACGAACGCGACGCCAAGCGCGCCGCGCGCGAACTGCAGGGCGCGCTGCGGATGATCTACGGCAAGGACGCGCTCTGGACGCCGCCGGTGCTCACGTGCAGCGGTCTTGAAGGCAGCGGCCTCGACGAGGTGTGGGCGGCGATCGGGAAGCACCGCGAGGTGCTCACCGAATCGGGTGATCTTGGCGAGCGGCGCAAACGCCAGCAGGTCGACTGGACGTGGTCGATGGTCCGCGAGCAGCTGCTCGACCGGCTCACCGCGCATCCGGCGGTCCGCGCGCAGGTAGCCGACGTGGAACGGGCGGTGCGCGACGGAGAACTCACCGCCACGCTGGCCGCGCAGCGGATCTTGGCCGCGTTCGCCGAGCCCTCTTCTTGAACGTCGTCCAAGAAGAGAAAACGCTGTCCGCGCAAGTGTCTTTTGCCCGTCTTCGGGGCTTGTTGCGCTCGACGGTCGTCAGCACGAGGCGAGCGGACGCGCCTCCACCGCGTGGCGGCTGACGCGCCCGCTCCTCGACAGGCACAATGCACGGTGACGGCGTAGAAGGGAAGTCATGGCGAAGGTGCGGGGACTGCTGCTGGCCGGTCTGCTCGGCGTGCTGCTCACCGGAGTGCTGCCCGCGGCGGCGTCCGCGGCGACCCCGGCTCCGGCGTCGGTCACCGTGGCGGCTGAGACGGCGATCACGCAGGTGAACGGGTTCCGCCAGGCCCCGCCGGGACCGGTGCTGGACCCCTCCCAGACCGACAAGGCCAACGCCGACAAGACGAAGAAGAACCTCATCGCGGGCGGGGCCGCGGTGGTGCTGCTCGCCATCGTGTTCTTCGGCCGCCGCCACCGCATCAAGCGCCGCAAGGCTCAAGGCGGCTGAGCTTTCCGGCGTTCACCCACGCCGAACTTCGTCAGCCGTTCGCCGCAGATCCGCTACCGGCCGTCTTGGTCGAACGGCAGCGCACCGCCGCTTGCCACCTGCATGGTGCACGATCGACTCCAATGCGTAAGACAGATCGATCGGCACGTTGCGTGTTCCCCTGCGCTCGTGTTGCGGGAGGAGGTGCGGCGTGACGGTGCTGGATTCACGGCCGGACGTTCCAGGTGACCACAACCCGATCGCGGCGCCCGGCGCGCTGCTGACCGAAGCCGGCGTCAGCATGGCTCCGGTGGAAGACCTTGGCGCGGGCCGCGGCCCGTTCTGGCTGGACGACTGGCTGCGCGCGAACGCGACGGACGTGCTCGCGTGGCGGCGGCACATCCATGCCCACCCCGAGCTGTCGCGCAACGAGTTCGCGACGACCGAGCTGATCGTCTCGCTGCTGCGGCGCGTCGGCCTCAAGCCGTGGGTGCTGCCCGGCGGCACCGGCGTGGTGTGCGACATCGGCAAGGGCGAGCGCTGCGTGGCGCTGCGCGCGGACATCGACGCGCTGCCGCTGACCGAGGACACCGGCCTGCCGTACTCCTCCACCACCGACGGCGCGGCGCACATGTGCGGCCACGACGCGCACACCGCGATCCTGCTCGGCGCCGGCCGCGCCCTCGCCGGCGCGCCCGAGCTGCCCGGCCGCGTGCGGCTGATCTTCCAGCCCGCGGAGGAGGTCATGCCCGGCGGCGCGCTGGACATGATCGCCGCGGGTGCGCTGGAGGGTGTCGAGCGGATCTACGGCCTGCACTGCGACCCGCGGCTCGAAGCGGGCAAGGTCGGGACCCGGGTCGGCGCGCTGACGTCCGCCGCCGACCTGATCGAACTGCGCCTCACCTCGCCCGGCGGGCACACGTCGCGGCCGCATCTCACCGCTGACCTGGTGTACGCGCTGGGCACGGTCATCACGTCGCTGCCGTCGGTGCTGTCCCGGCGCGTCGACCCCCGGTCCGGCACGGTGCTGGTGTGGGGCGCGGTGCACGCCGGACAGGCCGCGAACGCGGTCCCGCAGGACGGCGTCCTGCGCGGCACGCTGCGGACCGCCGACCACGAGGTGTGGAAGGCGCTGGAGCCGCTCGTCGCGTCCTCGGTGGAATCGCTGCTGGCCCCGACCGGCGTCGGCTTCTCGCTCGACTACCGGCGCGGCGTGCCGCCCGTCGTGTCCGACGCGGAGTCGACCGCGCTGATGCGCGCCGGCGTCGAGGCCGCAGTAGGCGAAACGGGCCTGGCCGGGACGGAACAGTCGTCTGGCGGCGAGGACTTCGGCTGGTACCTGGAGCACGTCGGCGGGGCCTTCGCCCGGCTCGGCGTGTGGTCCGGTCCGCCCGCTCCGCAGGCCGACATCCACCGCCCGACGTTCGTCCTCGACGAGCGCGCGCTGCTCGTCGGAGTCCGCACTTTGGTGCACACCGCACTGGCCTCGCTGGCCTGAGTTATCCACAGGCGGCGCGCCGATGTGGATAACTCAGGCGGGTGAGAGGTACCCCTCGTGCGGGGGTGTCAGCGGGGGATTACGCGGCGTGGTCTAGACCGCGGATGCCCCTGCTGTAGCCTGTTTACCGAGAGTCATTTCGGACTTTTGTGCTGCCCGAGTGCGGTGGTGGGCCGATGGCTGCCGGTGGTGGATTTCGTGTTGTGCCGCAACGGCTTTGGCGGAATCCGGGACCGCTCGTGGTGCTTCGCTGACCTGATTTCTGACGTCATTGTTGGTGACGCACCGCTATTTTTCCTGCGCTCTGCGGTGTCGGATGCCCGTGTGGGTGAGCCTCTGCCGTGTGGTATTGGGCGGCTGTCCAGCGAGGCCGCGGACCTCCCGGTCGCACGGAGTTATCCACAGGGCGACACCGTTGGGGACAACTTTCGGCCCTCTGCTACCGCGGGTGTGGATGACTCCGGAAACGAGCGTTTCGGGCAGCCCGCGACGAGGTCGAAGCCGCCCCGGTGGTTCGCCCATCGAACGGCTGAAGGTCCGTGAAGGGCTCCTTGAGGGAATCAGATTCCCGCAAGGAGCCCTTCACGGACAGTAAGTCGGAGCGAACGTCAGCCGCTGATCCCGGTGCACGGCCGGGTGCGCAGATCGTCCACGTAATCCGCCGGGGCCCCGGCCGCCTCCGCGGCGTCCGCCAGCACCCCGAGATAGCGCGCCGAGGGCAGCCCGCCCTCGTAAGCGTCCAGGACGTACAGCCAGGCCAGCACCGAGCCGTCCATCGTCTGGACCCGCAGCCGGATCTTCGTGTGCATCCCCAGCTCGCCGCCTTCCCAGCGGTCGAGCCGTTCCTCGTCGAGCGCGGTCACGTCGTAGATCACCACGAACACCCGCGACGACGGGTCCTCGACGATGGTGGCCAGCGCGCCTTCCCACCCGATGTCCTCGCCGCCGAAGGTCAGCCGCCAGCCTTCCAGCCAGCCGGTGCCCGCCATGGGCGAGTGCGGGGCGCGCTCCAGCATCTGGGCGGGCTCCATGTTGGATCCGTAAGCGGCATACAACGGCACGCGGCACAGCCTAGCGACCCATCCGTCGCACGATCGGATGCACATGCCGTGTCCGGGCACTTCGCTTGCCGGTCAGGTTCGCCGCGTAGGGTCAGGACCACCGCCAAGCACGCGTACATAGGAGGACCCAGGTGACCAGGATCGTGATCATGGGTGGCGGCCCGGCGGGCTACGAAGCCGCCTTGGTCGCGGCGCAGCACGGCGCCGACGTGACGATCGTCGAGCGGGACGGCCTGGGCGGCGCCTGTGTCCTTTACGACTGCGTGCCCTCGAAGACGTTCATCGCGTCGTCCGGCGCGCTCGCGAAGATGCACGACCTCGGCGAACTCGGCATCAACACCGACATGGCGGACACCACCGTCGACCTGCCGACTGTCCACGGGCGAGTGAAAGGCCTGGCGCTCGCGCAGTCGGCCGACATCCGTGCCCGCGTGCAGCGCGAGGGCGTTCGCGTGATCACCGCGGAAGCCCGGTTCGCCGACGACGAGCCGGGTCTGGCCACCCACACGGTGGAAGTCACGCACTCCGACGGCACGGTCGAATCGCTGTCCGCCGACGTCGTGCTGATCGCCACCGGCGCGACCCCGCGCGTGCTGCCCGGCGCGGTGCCGGACGGCGAGCGGATCCTGGACTGGCGTCAGCTGTACGACCTCACTGAGCTGCCCGAACACCTCGCGGTGATCGGTTCCGGCGTCACCGGCGCCGAGTTCGCGTCCGCGTACACCGAGATGGGCGTGAAGGTCACCGTCGTGTCCAGCCGCGACCGCGTGCTGCCGCACGAGGACGCCGACGCCGCCGCGGTGCTCGAAGAGGTCTTCACGCAGCGCGGCACCACGGTGGCCAAGCAGGCCCGTGCGGAACGCGTCGAGCGCACCGAGAAGGGCGTCGAAGTTCACCTGGCCGACGGTCGCGTGATCGAGGCGAGCCACGCGCTGATGACCGTCGGGTCCATCCCGAACACCGCCGACATCGGTCTCGACCGCGTCGGCATCGAGCCCGGCCCCGGCGGCTTCATCGCGGTGGACCGGGTGTCGCGCACGAGCGTCCCCGGCGTGTACGCGGCGGGTGACTGCACCGGCGTGCTGATGCTCGCGTCCGTGGCGAGCATGCAGGGCCGCATCGCGATGTGGCACGCGCTGGGCGAGGGCGTCGCGCCGATCAAGCTCAAGACGGTCGCCGCGAACGTGTTCACCCACCCGGAAATCGCGACCGTCGGCATCAGCCAGCAGGCGATCGACTCCGGCGAGGTGCCCGCGCGCACGATCATGCTGCCGCTGGCGACCAACGCGCGCGCGAAGATGGAAGGCCTGCGCCGCGGTTTCGTGAAGCTGTTCTGCCGCCCGGCTACCGGTGTGGTGGTCGGCGGTGTCGTGGTCGCGCCGTCGGCGAGCGAGCTGATCCTGCCGATCGCGCTGGCCGTGCAGAACCAGCTGACGGTGGACCACCTGGCGCTCACGTTCTCGGTGTACCCGTCGCTGTCCGGATCGATCACCGAAGCGGGCCGTCAGCTCATGCGGCACGACGATCTGGACTGATTTTTCCCGGCCGGGCAACCCCGTGCCGCACACCGCGTCTAGCGGGTTGAGGACGTGTGGCACGGGGAAGGAACAAGGGTGCGCAAGAGCGCGATTTTCGCGGTGGCGGCGGCGATCGGTTTGGCCGGGACAGCGGTCCCGGCGGTGGCGGCGGACGGGCCCGCCCCCGATCCGGTGACGGTGCAGCTGAACCAGGACACCGCGGTGCTGCACGGCCAGGTGAACGCCTACCAGCGCGGCTCGGACCCGAACGTGGCGTTCGCGTACTGCCCGGGTGCCAAGACGGGCACGGCGGCGTTCAGTTCGCCCGCGCTGCAGTTCTCTCAGTACTTCTACGGCGAGATGGTCGGCGTGAAGGCCACGATGAGCGCGCACGCGAACCTGGTGCCTGGCACCAAACCCGGCAGTTATCCGCTCACCGTCACGTGCGCCGGGAAGCAGTACAACGCGACGTTCACCGTGCCCGCCGCGCAGGTGTCGCGGGTGCCCCAGGGCGCGGCGAAAGCGGGCGACGGGAGTCTCGCCAGCTAATCATCCATGCTTCGAAAAACCGCCGGGAAATTGTTTCCGGCGGTTTTTTCGTGTCCGGGGCAACCCCGCGGCGGGCGGAGGCGTCTTGGTGGTTGTCGGAACGAAAACGCCCGGGCCGCAGGGGGAACTGCCGGCCGGACGCGGATTCGCCGCTGCCCGTGCGCGGCGGGAATCGTATTTTCATCAAGGGGAGTGCCATGAAGCGTACCGTTGTTTTCTCCGCTCTGGTCGCCGCCGGAATGCTTTCGGCAGCACCGGCTTTCGCCGCTGAAACGTCCGCCACGCCGCCTCCGTCGAGCACCACCACCGCTCCGCCGTCCTCCACGCCGGAGGAACCGCCTGGCGACAGCGGCGGCGTGCCGAAGGCCTTCATCCGGGTGCTGCCGTCGTCCGGCCACGCCGGGGACCGCGTCACGGTGCGCGTCGGCTGCGAGGCCTCGCAAATCAAGAACCTGAGCTCGGCCGCGCTGCAGTTCGGCAAGCTGCACCCGGTCGGTCCGCAGGGCGACCCGTCGAAGGCTCCGGTCTCGCAGGGCACCGCGACCGTCCGCAACGGCGTGAAGCCCGGTACGTACAAGGTTTCGTTCTCCTGCGGCAGCGGCGACATCGCCACGAAGTTCACCGTGCTGGGCGCGAAGCCCGTCCCGAAGCCGACGCCCACGCCCGCGCCCAAGCAGGTCAGCAAGGTCCCGTCCGGCGCGCCGCAGACCGGCGGCACGGACGGTCCGGTCGCGGACAACCAGTCGGACCTCGGCCTCCCGCTCGCGGCGGGCGCGATGGGCGTGCTGGCCCTCGGCGGCACCGGGCTCGTGGTGGCGCGTCGTCGCCAGCGTGGCTGACTAGTCTCCTGGGCCTGGCTGCTTTTTCCCGCGGCCAGGCCCGGGCGGATCGGGGGAAAGATAATGAGGAAGACACTCGCCGCGGCGTCCGTCGCGCTCGCCGCGCTGCTGGCCGGCTGCTCGGTCGGTGCGACGACCGCCGCGCCCGCTTCCAGCGCTCCGCCGGTTTCCTCGGTCGCGTCGGCGGCGATGCCGAAATCGGAGCCGGTCTCGCTGGACATCCCGAGCATCGACGCGCATTCCAGTCTCGTGCCGCTCGGCCTCAATCCCGACAATTCGGTACAGGTCCCGCCGGTCAGCAAACCCTTGCAGGCAGGCTGGTACGAAAACGGCCCGACGCCCGGCGAGGTCGGCCCCGCGGTCGTGCTCGGGCACGTCGACGGGAACAAGCAAAAGGGGATCTTCTACCGGCTCAAGGAAATGAAGCCGGGAGACGACGTCGATATCGCCCGCCGCGACGGCACCACCGCGCACTTCGAGGTGACCAAAGTGGACCAGGTGCCGAAGGACGTCTTCCCGACCGACGCGGTCTACGGGGACACTTCGGACCCGGAACTGCGTTTGATCACCTGCGGCGGCGCGTTCGACCGGGCCGAGCACAGCTATGTGGACAACATCATCGTGTACGCCCATCTGGTGAACGGCGGGCAGTGACCCCGCGCATTGAACAAGACGCCCCCGATTTTGTCGGTGCCCGGTGCGACACTGTGGCGGTTGGCACAATTCTGGGAGGCACGCATGATCACCAGGACAGAACCGTGGCCCGCGGGCACACCGTGCTGGGGCGACTTGATGGTGCCTGACCGCGACAAGGCGGTCACGTTCTACGAGTCGCTGCTCGGCTGGACAGTCGAATCCGGCGGCCCGGAGACCGGTTATTACGGAATGGCGCAGATCGACGGCAAGCCGGTCGCGGGCATCGGGCAGATCCCGCCGGAGCAGGCAGGCATGCCGCCGATGTGGACGACGTACCTGTCAGTGTCCGATGTGGACAAGACAGTAGCCGCGATCGCCGAAGCGGGCGGCCAGGTCATCGCACCGCCGATGGACGTCCTGACCGAAGGCAGGATGGCCATCGCGACCGACCCGACCGGAGCGACGTTCGGCCTGTGGCAGCCAGGCAGGCACTCCGGCACGCAGGCGACGCTGACGCCAGGGGCTCCCGCGTGGAACGAATGCATGACCCGGGATTTCGCCGCGGCCAAGCAGTTCTACGGCGACGTGTTCGGGTACGGCTTCGGCGACATGTCGGGGCCAGGATTCACGTACGCAACGCTGGACGTCGACGGCCGGCCGGTCGGTGGACTTGGCGAGCTGCCCGCGGACAGCCAGGCATCGCCTGGTTGGGTGACGTACTTCTGGACCGCCGACGCGGACGAGGCAGCAGCGCGCATCCCGGACCTTGGCGGGACGGTGGTGAGCCCGCCGACGGACACCCCGCATGGCCGGATGGTGATCGCGGTGGATGACCAAGGGGCGGGGTTTTCGCTGATGGCACCGAACTCGCAGTCCGGGACGCAGGAGGGGTGGGGGTGACGGTTGGGGCCAAGGTGATGTGAGCCCTCGCCGAGGCTGGTTGGGGCGAGTTGGCTGACCGGCGAGGTGGGGGACCGGCGGGGCGGCGGACTTTGCGGTGCCGGGCCGTGTCGCCGGACTGGGTGGTGCCGCGGTGTGGCTGTGCTGCGCTAGGCCGTGTTGTCCGGCGGACAGGGCCGTGTGGCTGTGCGGTGCGAGGCCGCGTTGCCGGGCCGGGCGGTGTGGCTGTGCTGCGCTGGGCCGTGTTGTCCGGCGGACAGGGCCGTGTGGCTGTGCGGTGGCAGGCGTGTTGCCGGACTGGGCAGGGCTGTGTGCCTGTGCGGTGGCAGGCCGCCGTGTTGCCGATTTGGGCAGAGCCGCGTGGCTTGTGCTGCGCTGGGCCGGCCGTGTTGTCCGGCGGGCACGGCCGTGTGGCTGTGCAGTGCGAGGCCGTGTTGCCGGACCGGGCGGGGCGGCTGTGTTGCGCTGGGCTGTGTTGTGCGGCGGGCACGGCCGTGGCTGTGCAGTGCGAAGCCGTGTTGCCGGACTAGGCAGGGCCTTGTGGCTGTGCGGCGGTAGGCCGTGCTGTCGGGCTGGGCAGGGTCGTGTGGCTGCGCTGAGTTGGGCGGGCCGGTTTGGTGCGGCTTGCGGTTGTCGGGCGGGACTCTGCCCGGTGCCAGCCTGAGCTGAGTTCGGCGGTGTCGGGCTGCGCTGTGCCCATTCGCGGCGGGATCGGTGGCGAGGTCGGCGCGTCCGGTGGAGTCGGCAGCGCGGGCCAGAAGTACGTGAGGGGAACCCTGACGGAATCAGATTCCCCCAGGGTTCCCCTCACGACCATCAGCCAGCCAAACCGCACACCGTTGCGGCGACCGTTCAGTCGCCAGCCAGCCATCGGCGGGGATGGCTCAAGTGCGGGCTGGCGGTGGAGCTCGCCGGAAAGCTCGAGCATCGGCCCCAGCAGAGCCCACCGGAAAGCTCAACCGCGCCCCACCGCAGACCCGGCCGGAAGGATCAGTCCTCCACCCAGTCGAAGGTCTTCGTCACCGCCTTCTTCCAGTTCCGGTATTCCTTCTCCCGCCGCGACTCGTCCATCGACGGGTCCCACTGCTTGTCCTTGGCCCAGTTGGTCCGGATGTCGTCCTCCGACTCCCAGAACCCGACCGCCAGCCCCGCCGCGTAAGCCGCTCCCAGGGCCGTCGTTTCGTTCACCACCGGGCGGATCACCGGCACGCCCAGGATGTCCGCCTGGAACTGCATCAGCAGTTCGTTCACGACCATCCCGCCGTCGACCTTGAGCGACTTCAGCGGGACGCCCGAGTCGGCGTTCATCGCGTCGATCACCTCTCGCGACTGGAACGCCGTCGCCTCCAGGACCGCGCGCGAGATGTGACCCTTGTTCACGAACCGGGTCAGGCCGACGATCGCGCCGCGGGCGTCGGAGCGCCAGTACGGGGCGAACAGGCCCGAGAACGCGGGCACGAAGTACGCGCCGCCGTTGTCGTCGACCGTTCGGGCGAATTCCTCGATCTGGGCCGCCGACGAGATCAACCCCAGGTTGTCCCGCAGCCACTGCACGAGCGAACCGGTGACCGCGACCGAACCCTCCAGTGCGTACACCGTGTCGTTCGAGCCGATCTTGTAGCAGACCGTCGTGAGCAGGCCGTTTTCCGACAGGACCTTCTCGGTGCCGGTGTTCAGCAGCACGAAGTTGCCGGTGCCGTAGGTGTTCTTGGCTTCGCCCGGCGAAAGGCACGCCTGGCCGAACGTCGCCGCCTGCTGGTCGCCGAGGATGCCCGCGATCGGCACTTCCGCGAGGGCCCCGCGCGGGCGGACCTTGCCGTACACCTCCGACGACGACCGGATCTCCGGCAGCATCGACAGCGGGATCCCCATCTCCGCCGCGATGTCCTCGTCCCACTGCAGGGTGTCGAGGTCCATCAGCAGCGTGCGCGACGCGTTCGTCGGGTCCGTCACGTGCACGCCGCCGTCGGTGCCGCCGGTCATGTTCCACAGCACCCAGGTGTCCATGTTGCCGAACACCAGATCGCCCGCCTCGGCCCTGGCCCGTGCGCCCTCGACGTTGTCGAGGATCCACTTGATCTTCGGGCCGGAGAAGTACGTCGCGAGCGGGAGCCCGGTCTTCTCGCGGTAGCGCTCCTGGCCGCCGCCGAGCGCGCCCAGTTCGCCGGCGATCTTGTCGGTGCGGGTGTCCTGCCAGACAATCGCGTTGTACACCGGCTTCCCGGTCTTGCGGTCCCACACGAGCGCCGTCTCGCGCTGGTTCGTGATGCCCACCGCGGCGATGTCGGTCGGCCGCAGGTCGGCCTTGGCGAGCGCGCCCGCCGCGACCGCCCGGGTGTTTTCCCAGATCTCCTCGGCGTTGTGCTCGACCCAGCCCGCCTTCGGGAAGATCTGCTCGTGCTCGCGCTGGTCGACCGCGACGACACGGCCGGAGTGGTCGAAGATCATGCAACGCGTCGACGTGGTGCCCTGGTCGATCGCGGCGACATACGAAGTCATGGATTCCCTCCGGAAAGCTGGATCAGGTCAGGTTGTGCACGGCCAGGTACACCAGCGCCGCCAGCGCGGCGCCGAGGAGCGGACCGAGGACCGGCACCCACGAGTAGTTCCAGTCCGGGTCGCGCTTGCCCTTGATCGGCAGCAGGAACGCGTACGCGATCCGCGGGCCGAGGTCGCGGGCCGGGTTGATGGCGTAGCCGGTCGGCCCGCCGAGTGAAATACCGATCACCAGCACGACGAACGACACCCCGGCGTAGCCGAGCGCGGTGTTGCCGAAGGTCGGCGTCCCGTCCGAGGCGGTCTTGAACGCCGGCGTCAGCAGGATCCAGCCGACCAGCACGAAGGTGCCGATGACCTCGGTCACCAGGTTCCACGCCTTGTTCCGGATCTGCGGGGCGGTGGAGAAAATGCCGAGCGTCTCCTCCGGATTCGGATGGTCGTCGAACTGCAGTTTGTAGGTCAGCCAGCACAGCACGGCGCCGAGAATCGCGCCGAGCATTTCGCCGATCAGGTAGAACGGCACGTCCGCCCACGAAACCTTGCCCGAAATGGCCAGCCCGAGGGTGACCGCCGGGTTCAGGTGCGCGCCGGTCGGCGCGGCGAGGCTGGCGCCGGCGAACACGCCGAAGGCCCACCCGAAGGTGATGAACAGGGTTCCGGCTTGAAAGCCGTTGTTCTTTCGCAGCACGACGTTGGCCACAACGCCGTTGCCCAGCAACAGGAGCACTGCCGTGCCCAACAGTTCCCAGACGATGATCGCACCCGGACTCACGCTCTCCGCACCTCCACACTGGACAGTCTGTGCAGGGCCGATCACGTCCGGCCACAGCCTCGTCGCCGACCCCAGTCCGCGGCACGTTACCGTCGCGTACGCGTGCAATCCATAAGCCGGGCGAACCAATGTGACCATGATCGTCATGGGTTCCGCCACACGTGTCACCTCGGGGTCAGCAGACGATCACGCAAGCGTGCGATGCTGGGGAAGGTGGAGCACGAGGAGGAACGAGTGGTGACGAATCCGCGCAACGGCAGCGACCCGGCCCAGCTGGGTCCGGCGGGCCGGGAGGAATCCTGGCGGCGTTTCGGCGACGAGACCTTCGACCTGGTCGTGATCGGCGGCGGTGTCGTCGGCGCGGGCACCGCGCTCGACGCGGCGACCCGCGGCCTGCGGGTGGCTCTCGTCGAGGCCCGCGACCTGGCGTCCGGCACGTCCAGCCGGTCGAGCAAGCTCTTCCACGGCGGCCTGCGTTATCTCGAACAGCTCGAGTTCGGCCTGGTGCGCGAGGCGCTGCACGAGCGCGAGCTGATGCTGACGAAGATCGCGCCGCACCTGGTCAAGCCGGTGAGCTTCCTGTACCCGCTGACGCACCGGATCTGGGAGCGTCCGTACACCGCCGCCGGGCTGCTGATGTACGACACGATGGGCGGCGCCCGGTCGGTGCCGGGCCAGAAACATCTCACCCGCGCGGGTGCCCTCCGAATGGTCCCCGCGCTCAAGCGGTCGGCGCTGATCGGCGGCATCCGGTACTACGACGCGCAGTCGGACGACGCCCGGCACACGATGACCGTCGCGCGCACCGCCGCGCATTACGGCGCGGTGGTCCGGACCTCCACCCAGGTCGTCGGCTTCCTGCGCGAGGCGGACCGGATTTCCGGCGTGCGCGTGCGCGACGTCGAGGACGGCCGCGAGACCGAGATCCAGGCCGGCGCCGTGGTCAACTGCACCGGCGTGTGGACCGACGAACTGCAGCGGCTGTCCGGCGGCCGCGGCCGGTTCCGCGTGCGCGCCAGCAAGGGCGTGCACATCGTGGTTCCGCGCGACCGGATCGTGTCGGAGTCGGGAATGATCCTGCGCACCGAGAAGTCGGTGCTGTTCGTCATCCCGTGGCGCAACCACTGGATCGTCGGCACCACCGACACCGACTGGAACCTCGACCTGGCGCACCCGGCAGCCACCAAGCACGACATCGACTACCTGCTCGAACACGTGAACTCGGTGCTCGCGACGCCGCTGACGCACGACGACATCGAAGGCGTGTACGCGGGCCTGCGTCCGCTGCTGGCCGGCGAGAGCGAAGAGACGTCGAAGCTGTCGCGCGAGCACGCGGTCGCGCGGGTCGCGCCGGGTCTGGTGGCGATCGCGGGCGGCAAGTACACGACGTACCGGGTGATGGCGGCCGACGCCGTCGACGCCGCGGTGGTCGACCTGCCGGGCCGCCCGCCGTCGTCCATCACCGACAAGGTCCCGCTGCTCGGCGCGGACGGCTACCACGCGCTGGTCAACCAGGCCGACCACCTGGCCGCGGAGCACGGGCTGCACCCGTACCGCGTGCGGCACCTGCTCGACCGCTACGGCTCGCTGGTGCACGAGGTGCTGGCGCTCGCGGCGGACCGGCCGGAGCTGCTCAAGCCGATCGAGTCGGCGCCGGATTACCTCGGCGTGGAGGTCGTGTACGCGGCCAGCCACGAGGGTGCGCTGCACCTGGAGGACGTCCTCGCCCGGCGCACGCGGATCTCCATCGAGTACGCCCACCGCGGCGTCGACTGCGCCGAGCAGGTCGCGCAGCTGGTGGCGGGCGTGCTGGGCTGGTCGGAAGAGGAGACCAAGCGCGAGGTCGAGGTCTACCGGGCGCGGGTCGAGGCGGAGCGGGATTCGCAGCTGCAGCCGACGGACGAGTCGGCGGACGCGTTGCGGGCGGCCGCGCCGGAGGCTCGCGCGGGGCTGATCGAGCCGGTCAGCTGAGCTTTCCTCGTGAGTGCCGGGCAGAACCGGCACTCACGAGGGCTTGAGCACCCAGCGGATGAGCGTTTCCCCGCTGGGCGAGGGCCGGTCTTCGGGCCCGACCCGGCTGAACCCGGCCCGCCGCGCCACGATCTCGGACGCGGTGTTGCTTTCGTCGTGCCGATAAGCGATCTCGTGCAGGCCCAGCCGGGCGAACCCGAACTGGATCGCGGCCGAAAGCCCTACGGCCGCAATGCCTTTGCCTCGTTCGGCCGGATGCGTCCACACCGACGCCTCGGCGGTGCCGAAGGCGAGGTCCAGATCGCGCAGCCCGACCTCGCCGAGCAGGCGGCCGCTCTTCGGCTCGGCCACGGCCCACGAGCAGCGCTCGTCGCACGCCCACTGAGCGGCGCGCAGCGTCACGTACTCGGTGGCCTCGTCGGGGGTGCGCAACCGGTAGTTCAGCACGTACCGCCGATGCTGCGGGTCCGCGAACGCCTCCATCAGCGCGGGCCGGTCGTCGAGATGCCGGTCCGCGCGCAGCTGGCGCAGGTAGTACGCGCCCGCGTTGATTTCCACGGGTTCCACGACACGAGCCTAACCGTCCGAAGGTGGGAAGTGGCTGCGTGCCGCGTCACGGCCAGGTCGCCCGAAGAGCGGGCAGCCGCGGTCAGCGAGGCGGGGAAACGACATCGCGCGCTGGCTGGAAGCGTTGCCGCACAACGGACATGGCAGGTGTCGCGACAGCGCCGCGGGCGGTCAGCTGGCTTGAGCGGGCGAAGGGATCGCCGGGAGCTCCGCGTGCACGACGGTCCCTTCCCCGCGCGCGGATTCGATAGTCAGCGAACCCGCCACCCGTTGCACCCGCTGGCGCATGGCTTCCAGGCCGAAGCCGGTGCCGTCGCCGCGGTCGCCAGGGGCGAAACCTCTTCCGTCGTCCCGGACGTCGAGCATGACCAGGTCGCTCGTGTAGGTGAGCGTGAGGCCGATCCGGGTGGCGTGTGCGTGTTTTTCCGCGTTGGCCAACGCTTCCTGCGCCACCCGGTACAGCGTGACCTCCAGCTCCGGCAGCAACGGCTGGGCATCGCCTGCTACCTCGGCGGTCACCTTGGCACCGGAAGTGCCGGACACTCGATTTGCCAATCCTGCCAACGCTTCCGGCAGGTGCGAGTCCGCTAACGGTTCCGGTCGCAACGCTTGAACCGCTCGGCGTGCCTCGGTGAGACTGTCCTTCGCCAGCGTGTGCACGTGGTCGAGATGCCGCTGCCGATCCGCGGCTTCGGTGGCCCGGTCGGCGGCCTGCAACTGGGTGACGATGCCGGTCAATCCCTGGGCGACAGTGTCGTGGATTTCGCGAGCCATGCGCTGTCGTTCGTCGAACACCCCGGCCTCGCGGGCTTGGGTGAGCAGTTGTGCGTGCAGCGCCGCGTTTTCTGTCAGGGCCGTTTCCAGCTGCGCGTTCGACTGGGCGAGTTTTTCGTTGGTGCGACGGCGTTGTTCGTTCTCCGCGCCGACGAACCACGCCACGTACAGAATCGGCCCGACGATCGACACCGCGGTGATCCATGGCGGCGAAGGTTCCCAAATTCCCTTGGCCAGCAACGGAACCACCGCCGTCGCGGCCGCGGCGAAGATGCTCCAGCGGGTCGGGAACAACACGAACGCGATCGGGTAACCGATTGAAGCGAAGGCGGTGAACGGATCCACTCGCGAGGTGAGCAGGGTCGCGCCAGCCAGCAGCACGATGAAAAACCCGATGGCCAGCCACGGTTTCCGCGTGCGCCTCGGAAAAACCGGGATCAGCACCAGCAACCACAGTCCGCTCGCCGCGGCGAGAAGCAGCGTGGTGCGCCATTGCGCGGGATCACCGTGCGGCTGCCCGGCGGCGATGATCGTGCACACCGCGAGCGCCAGAATCCCGATCCCGGCGAACAGCGGGCCTGCCCATCGCTCGGCCTTCGGATCGACCGAGCCCGGCCGCAGCCCGATCATCGGACTCGGCCGCGTGCGTTCCGGCGGGCTCAGCGCCGCCGCCATCCGCTGAACAGGATCAGCAGCAACGGCAACGCGAAGACGATCAGCAACCGTCCGCGCGTCACGATGAGCACGACGACCGCCAGTGCGATCGAAAGCGGCACCGAATACCGCCACACGAACGCGCTCAGCTTGCCGTTGCCCGCGGGCACGACCGGTTCCGGCCGGGCCGTGGCCAGCAGCGCGCTCGGCCGCGGCGAGGGCAGGTCGTCGAACAACGGCACGAGTTCGCTGACCAGCTTGGCTGACGTGACCTTCGCCGAGCGGTTGCCGTACTCGTCGATGTCGAGGCGGCCGGTGCGGACGTGCTCGGAGAGGACATCGAGCGCGTCCTGGCGTTCGGCGTCGCTCAGCCGCAGGTCAGCCATGGTCCGCCTCAGCGGTCCAGCCGGCGCTGCCGCCGGTGCTCGTCGCGCATCGCGCGGAACTCCTCGCGGCGTTCCCGATGCCGGTCGTGGTGGTGCTGGTCATGGTGCTCGAAACCCTTGCCCCAGAGCGCCCGTCCGACCGCGGTGAGCGCGATCGGCGCGAAGATCACCGGCCATCCCGCGGTGCCGGTGGCGATCAGGGCGATCGCCGCGATCCACACCAGCGGAACCAAAGCGGCGACGGCGCGTTGCCCTGCCGACCACTCCGGCTGCCGCGCGGCCACCTCGCCGGACGCCGCGGGCTGCGGCACGGGCATCGGCGGCGGCACCGCGGCCGGTTCCGGCGCGGCGGTCGCGCCCGCGCCGAACACCGGATGCGGCACCGGAAGATCGGTGAACAGTTCACCCAGTTCGCCCCGGGTTTTAGCCGCGGTGATCCGGGCGGATCGTTCGCCGAACTCGTCGATGTCGATCCGTCCCGCACTCATGTGCTCACCGAGCGCATGCAGCGCGGACTCTCGCTCCTGGTCGCTGATCCGCAGCTGCGGAGACGGAACCTCAGTCACGTAGTCGATGGTAGGCCGCGCGAGCGCGCGGCACCCACGACATTCAGCACAACTTCAGTCCTTGAGCTCCAAGAGTTGCGTTCCCTGCGTGACCGCGGAGCCGATCTCGACCGAAAGCCCGGTGACGGTGCCCGCTTTGTGCGCGGTTACCGGGTTTTCCATCTTCATCGCCTCGAGCACCACGATCAGCTCGCCCGCTTCGACGTGCTGGCCTTCCTCGACCGCGATCTTCACGATGGTGCCCTGCATCGGCGCGGTGACCGCGTCGCCACTCACCGCTGCCTTCGCGCCGCCTGCCCGCTTGCGCGGCTTGGCTTTCGTCGCCGCGGGCGCGCCGCCGCCTTCCAGGGCGAACCCGCCCGGCAGCGACACCTCGAGCCGGCGTCCGCCGACCTCGACCACGACGTTCTGCCGCGGCGCCTCTTCCTCGGCCTCGACGTCCGGCGCGACGAACGGCTCGATCTGGTTGTCGAACTCGGTCTCGATCCAGCGGGTGTGCACGCTGAAGCCGTTTTCGTCGCCGATGAACGCCGGGTCGTTCACGATCACGCGGTCGAACGGCAGCACCGTGGCCATGCCCTCGACCTCGAACTCGGCCAGCGCGCGGCGGCTGCGCTCGAGCGCGTTCTGCCGGTCCGAACCGGTGACGATGAGCTTGGCGAGCATCGAGTCGAACTGGCCGCCGATCACGCTGCCGGATTCGACGCCGGAATCGACGCGCACGCCCGGACCGGACGGGGCGACGAACTTGGTGACGGTGCCCGGCGCGGGCAGGAAGCCGCGGCCGGCGTCCTCGCCGTTGATGCGGAACTCGATCGAGTGGCCGCGCGGCGTCGGGTCCTCGGTGATCCGCAGCTTCTCGCCGCGGGCGATCCGGAACATCTCGCGGACCAGGTCGATGCCGGTGGTTTCCTCCGAAACCGGGTGCTCGACCTGCAGGCGGGTGTTCACCTCGAGGAACGAAATGGTGCCGTCGACCGCGACGAGGTATTCGACGGTGCCCGCGCCGTAGTAGCCGGCCTCCTTGCAGATGGCCTTGGCGGACTCGTGGATCCGGGCGCGCTGGTCGTCGGACAGGTACGGCGCGGGGGCCTCTTCCACCAGCTTCTGGTGGCGGCGCTGCAGCGAGCAGTCGCGGGTGCCGACGACGATCGCGTTGCCGTGCTGGTCGGCCAGCACCTGCGCCTCGACGTGCCGCGGCTTGTCCAGGTAGCGCTCCACGAAGCATTCGCCGCGACCGAACGCGGCCACCGCCTCGCGTGTCGCGGACTCGAACAGCTCGGGGATTTCCTCACGGGTGCGGGCGACCTTCAGGCCGCGGCCGCCGCCGCCGAACGCCGCCTTGATCGCGACCGGAAGGCCGTGCTCGTCGGCGAACGCGATGATCTCGTCGGCGTCCTTCACCGGCTCCTTGGTGCCGGGCACCAGCGGCGCGCCCGCGCGCATCGCGATGTGCCGCGCGGTCACCTTGTCGCCGAGGTCGCGGATCGACTGGGGGCTCGGCCCGATCCAGGTCAGGCCCGCGTCGAGGACGGCCTGGGCGAACTCGGCGTTCTCGGAAAGGAAGCCGTAACCGGGGTGGACCGAATCGGCGCCGGACCGCTTGGCGGCGTCGAGGATCTTGTCGATCGCGAGGTAACTCTCGGCCGCGGTGTTCCCGCCGAGGGCGAACGCCTCGTCGGCGAGGCGCACGTGCGGAGCGTCGCGGTCCGGGTCCGCGTACACGGCCACGCTCTGCAGGCCGGCGTCCTTCGCGGCCCGGATCACGCGAACCGCGATCTCGCCCCGGTTCGCGACCAGGACCTTGGTCACCGGACCGCCTGTGCTCGCGGTGTCCTGCTCGCTCACCACATACCTCCCGTGCCCCGTCGCCGAGCTGCTGGTCAACCGGGAGTCTACGGACCAGGACCGGGCCTGGATTGAGAGGTGGACCACCCAGTTCGGTCCTGTTTATACCCGTCCGGCAGGGGCCTGATGCCGCAGTTCGGCCGGTAGTTCGGAGTCGAGCACGATGACGTCGTAGGGGTTGACCTGGTGCACGAGCGCCAGGTTTTCGGTGTTGACCAGGATCCACGGCTGGTGCTCGCCGCAGCAGTCGACGAGCCGGTCGAGCGCGGTGAAGGCGACCAGCGCGGTGCGGCCGTCGGGGGTGCGGCGCAGTTCGACGTTGGCTCCGGTCTGGCCGTCGGTGGTCGGGCCGGTGGGGCCGGTCGGCAGGTAAAGGGCCGGGGGCAAATTGGGGTTCGTCACTCCGACAACATAGACGGACACGGTGCGCAAGGTCGCTTACAGTCTCGGATATGCGGACTTGGCCGAAGCGCGTCCCGCGATCCGCGCTGCTCACCGCCGTTCTCGCGGCGGTGGTCACGGCGGCGGCGCTCGTCGTGGTCGTCACGATGCGCCCGAAGCCGGACGGCGCGGAGACCATGGCGCCGAGCGAGCCCGCCGCGGCTCCGGTCGAAGCACCGTCCTCGACCTGCGGAAACGGTCCGTGCAAGCAGCTGGCGGCGGTAAGCGTCGGCGGTACCCCGGTCGTGTTGCAGGCGGATGCCTCGGGAGGATCGGGCCGGGTCCAGGTCGGACAGCAGCCGTTCGAACTGGCGATCACGAACCTGGGCGCGAAGCTGACCGCGACTTCCCTGCGCTGTATCGACGGATCGACCGCCGCGTGCCTGATCCGCGGCGACGCGGCAGGCGGTTCGTACGGCGAATTGCTGACCGAGTCCGGCGGCGTGTGGCGCGACTACGGCAAGCCGTATTTCTCTGACGCCGGCTCGCTGTCGCTCTACGACGTGAGCCAGGACGGCCGGGCGGACGTGATCGTCGTCCGGCACGAATGCCCGAAGGCGGTGTCCGGCACGCCACGCTGCCAGGCGGCTCCGGTGGTCGCGGAGGTATACGAACTCGACGGCGAGGTGATGGGCTGCACGAGCACCGTCACCTCGCCGTCGGATTTCCGCGGCTGGCCGGACGTCGAGCTGAAGAAAACGCAGCTGCGGCGCTGTTCCGGCAACTCCTGAGACTCAGGCGGTGGCGGGCCGGGCGGCGCCGCCCTCGTCGCGGTGGTTCGGGCGAGCGGTCTGGGTGTTGAGGATTTCGTCGTCGAGCAGGCCCTCGCTGCGCGCGACGATCGTCGGGACCACGATCTGGCCCGCGACATTCGTGGCGGTGCGCATCATGTCCATGATCGGGTTCACCGAGTAGATCAGCGCGATGCCGAGCGCGACCTGCTTGGCGTCGAGTCCGATGAACGCGGTGGTCAGGGTGAGCGCGGTCAGCCAGCCGGTGGTGCCCGCGGTGGCCAGCGCGCCGACCACGGCGACGACCACGATGCCGACGTACTGGCCGAAGCTCAGCGGCACCCCGGCGAGGTTGGCGATGAAGATCGCGCCGATCGCCGGGAACACCGCGGCGCAACCGTCCATTTTGGTCGCGCTGGCGAGCGGGGTGGCGAAGGCGGCGTATCCGGGGTCGACGCCGAGGTTCACCGCGGACTGCCGGGTCAGCGGCAGCGTGGCCGAACTCGACTGCGACGCGAACGCGAACTGGATCGCGGTGCCCGCCTTGGCGAAGAACGTCAGCGGGTTCACCTTCGCGACGAACTGCAGCAGGATCGGGTAGACGACGAACAGGATCAGCAGGCAGCCGACGTACACCGCGATCGTGGTCGACAGCAGCGGACGGAACAGCGCGTCGCCGTAGTTGGAGACGGCGGCGCCGATCAGGCCGATGATGCCGATGGGCGCGAGGCGCACGATCCAGCCAAGGTAACGCTGGACGATTTCGAAGACGCTCGTGGTGAAGTCGACGAACGGCTTCGCCTTGTCGCCGAGGCTGTAGGCGGCGGCACCGATCACGACGGCGAGGAACAGCACCTGGAGCGTGCTGCCCTCGGCGAAGGCGGAGAAGAAGTTCTCCGGCAGCAGGCCCTTGATGAAGGCGTCCCAGGAACCCCAGTGGCTCATGCTCTTCGCGGCCTTGTCGGCGTTCTTCGCGGTGGCCGCGACGCCCTCGCCGAGCCCGCCGGAGCCGGGGTTGAACAGCTTGCCGATCGCGATCCCGATCAGCGAGGCGATGAACGACGTGATCGCGAACCACAGCACGGTCTTGCCGCCGAGCCGCGCGGCGGTGCGGCCGCCGCCGAGGCCGCGGAGGCTGTTGATGCCGACCACGATCGCGGTGAAGACCAGCGGGATCACCGCGATCTGCAGCAGGGTCGTGAAGATCGTGCCGATGTGGTCGAGGGTGTCGGTCAGCCAGCCGGCTTCAGTCGTCCGCGCGAGCACGCCGAGTCCGGCGCCCACGACAAGCGAACCGAGCACGGCCGCGGCGAACACGCGCGGCTTTGTGTACGTCCTTGCGAAGGACATGTGCCACCCCAGAGAGGTCGAGAGTTTCCGCTGGCCCGGGTGCGGGCCGGAATCGACTTTCCCTGATCACTCGACCGAGTGACACATCGTCCCAATATGTGAACTAGTTCCACATTTCGGTCACGCTGACGCCGACCTCGGCGAGCAGCTGGCGCAGCAGCGGAAGACTGATCCCGATCACACTCGACGGGTCTCCTTCGACCCCCTCGACAAACCATCCGCCGAGCGCGTCGAGCGTGAACGCCCCCGCGACGTGCAGCGGTTCGCCAGTGGCGACGTAGGCGTCGATCTCGGCCTGACTGGGGTTGGCGAAGTGCACGGTGGTGGACCGGGTGCCGGAGGCTTCCTTGGTGCGCTGCCCGCCGTCGAGCCGGACCACGGCATGCCCGGTGAGCAGGACGCCGGAGCCGCCCGCCATCCGAGCCCACCGCTGCTTCGCGACCTCGGCGGTCGCGGGCTTGCCGACCATCTCGCCGCCGATGGAAAGCATGGAATCGCAAGCGACGATCACGGCGTCGGGCTCGGAGACCATCTCGACTACGGCGTTGGCCTTGGCCTTCGCGAGGGCCAGGACGAGTTCGGCGGGTTCGGGATCGGTGAGCGCCGCCGCGACGGCATCCTCGTCGACACCGGACACGACAACGGCCGGGTCGAGACCGGCACTGCGCAGGACGGCGAGGCGGGCGGGGGACTGGGAGGCGAGGACTAGACGCACAGGCGAACGCTACCTCGACGGGGACGGGTTGGGGGTGTGGCCCGGGTGGGGGGCGGTGATTTGGTGCCGAGGGTTTCGTGGCCGGATTCGCGGGGGCGGGCGTCGTGGCACCGGGTCGCGAGCCGGGCGCGAGGTCTGGCATTGAGCCAGGATCCCGGCGGGGCGTGCGCAGGGATGCCGAGCTGGTGGTTGCTGGGAGAGGAACGTGCCTGGCACGCCCGGGCTTTCCGTGCTTCGGCAGACCTCGCCGCTGCGCGAGGAATCGCGTCGGGAGCCAACAACGCTGCTGTAGGACGAGAGTCGCGTGGATTGTCCTTCGCCGCCTCCCAGGCCCCGGCTGGAGTGGGGTCCAGCCGGGCCCGAGGGTCAGCTCGTCATCGGGCTGGTTCTGGGGTCGGGGCGGTCGGCGCGGGGGTGTGCGGCCTAGGGGACACCCGGCGCAAAGCCGCTGCTGACAAAACTCCCAGTATCAGCACCGCGATCGGCAGGATCAGTGTCGCGCGGGCGGCGTCGGTGAGTCCATTGTGGACAACCTCGCTGGCGAGGCGGCCCGCTTGGGCGGCGATGTCCGCCGGGAGGCCCGGGATGGAGGCGGGGCCACCGGAGGAGCCGAATTCGCCGGTGGACGCCGCGGCGTGGGCGATGCCTTCGGTGAAGGGGGCGCGGTACTGCTCCGGCAGTTTCGCGGCCGCGGTGGCGGCCTCGCTCGTGATCGACGCGCTGATCCTCGCTTGCAGGAGCACGCCGATCGCGGCGCTGCCCAGGACGCCGCCTACCTGGCGGGCGGTGTTGAAGATGCCCGAGGCGGTGCCGGTGAGCCGCGGTTCTACCGACGCCATCGTCAGGTTGCTCATGGGGGAGAAGATGCAGCCGACGCCGAGGCCGCACACCAGCAGGGCCGGGATCAGTGCCCACGGGCTCGTGTCCGGTCGTGCTTGCAGCGCGATGATGCCGACGCCCGCGGCCAGCAGGGCCAGGCCGCCCATCACCAGGTACTTGCCGTTGATTTTGTCCGAAGCTCGGCCGACGAAGGGCGCGATCACGCCGGACAGCAGCGACATTGGCGCGGTGAGCAGGCCCGCCATGGTGGGGGAGAGGCCGAGGACCGTCTGGATGTAGATGATCAGCGGCAGGAACATGCCGGTCATCGTGAAGCCGACAGTGGTCGCGGTGAGCGTGCCCGCGGAGAAGTTGCGGTTCGCGAACACCTGCAGCGGGACCAGCGGTTCGCGGCGGTTGTAGTGCTGCCACAGCACGAAGGCGATCAGAAGGACCACGCCGGCGCCGATGATTTCGAAGACTGTGATGCCGCCGAACACCGTGCCCCAGTCGTACTGCTGTCCATTTTGGACACCGAAGACGACGCAGAACAGTCCGGCCGCGGACAGCAGGATGCCGATCAGGTCGAACGAATGCGAGTGCTTCGGCTGCCAGTCCGGCACCAGCCACAGCGTCAGCGCGATCGCGACGACGCCGATCGGCACGTTCACGTAGAAGATCCACTCCCAGCCGAGGTGCTGCACCAGCACGCCGCCCAGCAGCGGGCCGGTGATCGTGGCCAGGCCGGCGACACCGCCCCACGCGCCCATCGCCGCGCCGCGCTTCGCGGGCGGGAACAGGTGGCTGATGAACGCCAGCGTCTGCGGCGTCATCAGTGCGGCGCCAAGGCCTTGCACGGCACGGGCGGCGATCAGCATCTCGACGTTGCCGGAGAGACCGCACCACAGCGACGAAGCGGTGAACACCACGAGTCCGGCGACGAACACGCGCTTCGGGCCGAAGCGGTCGCCGAGGCGGCTGGTGAACAGCATCGGCACGGCGTAGGTGAGCAGGTAGACGCTGATCACCCACACCACCGAGTTCAGCCCGGCGTCGAGGTGCTGCAGCATGGCGGGCACCGCGATGGACACGATCGTGGTGTCCAGCAGGATCATGAAGAACCCGATGCAGAGCGCGCTGAGCGCGGCCCACGGGTTAACCGGTCTTGCGTTCATGGTTTTCCTTGAGCTTGAGTTTCTTGTCCTGGAAAGGGATCCGGCCGCTGTCGAGGTCCGCGAACAGCTGCTCGATCCACGCGAGCTCGAACTTCCGCTGCGCTGCGCTGAACCGGAAGTCGAGCCAGTAGATTTCGGGGGTGCCGTCGGATTCCAGCCGCTCGAGGATCACCTGGTCAGCGGCCACGCCCGCGCGCAGCCGGGTGATCCGGTGCTCTAGTTCGAGCAGCGCGACGTCGCGTCCGAGGTCGTCGATCACGGCGAGCCCGCTGAGCACGTCGCTGTAGTCCGGCACCACGTCGCCCAGCATTTGCCGGGCACGTTCCTGGAAGGCGTCTTTGCCCGCGGCCGTCATGGCATACACCGTGCGCTCCGGCCGTTTGCCGTCCCGCTGGGTTTCGACCACATCGACGAAACCGTTGCGCTGCAACCGATCTACCGTGTGGTAGAGCGAACCGGCCTTGAGCTTCACGCGGTTTTCGACGTGCCGTTCCCGCATCAGCTGGGCCATTTCGTACGGGTGCATCGGCCGCTCGTGCAGCAGCTCGAGCACGGCGACGCCCAGTGCCGTGAGCTTGGCCGCGACCATGACGGTTCCTCCAGAAGATCCAATCGAGTGACCCAACGTGGGTTATTCCACGTGGACTATACGGTGTGGAGCAAACTGCGGTCCAGTGTGATCCGCGCTGGTGAGCAGCTTGTCGCTGACGGTGACGGGTGGTGCGTGATGGGGCGAGCGTAACCACGACCACCGACAAAAACCGGCGATCGCCTGTTCGACCGCCGTTTTCCGACCCGTCGCGGAACCTGATCGAACGCCGCCGATCCGCGTTCACCGCAGACCTCGGCGGCACGACCAAAGCGGCGGGCCGCGGCGTCCTCTCCTGACGCCGCGGCCCGCCGCTCCCTGTTTGCTGTTGTGGTTCAGGACATGACCGCACCGCCGTCGACCGCGATGGTCTGACCGGTGATGTTGGCTGCCTTGTCCGAGAGCAGGAACCCGACCGTCTCGGCGATGTCGGCCGGGGTCTGCGGGCGTTTCATCGGGACCATCCGGTCGACGAACCCGGCGAAGAGCTGTTCCGGAGTGGCGCCGGCCGCGGCGGGATCGTTCGCGACCATCTGCTCGGTGGCGCTCCGCCACATGTCAGTCCAGATCAGACCGGGCATGACCGCGTTGGCCCGCAGCCCGGTCGGAGCGCCGGCCCGGGCCACCGCGTGCGTCATTTCGAGGACCGCGGCCTTGGACGCGCCGTAGTCGGCGATCGTCTCCATTCCGAGGCGGGCGCCGATCGAAGCGACGTTGACGATCGCGCCGGGGCGGCCGGCGCGGCGGCGGAGAAGTTCCTGGCACGTCAGGAAAGTCCCGCGAGTGTTGATCGCGAACGTGCGATCCCATTGCCGCACGGTCAGCTCGGTGAACGGGGTCAGCACGCCGCCGACGCCCGCGACGTTGGCCAGCGCGGTGACCTCGCCGAGTTGTTCTTCGGCAAGGGAGAACGCGGCTCGCACCGACGAGTGGTCACTGACGTCGCAAACGGCGTGGGCGACCCTGGCACCGTCGGCGGCCAGCTTCGCCGCGGTCTCGGCGAGACGGCCGGAATCGATGTCGGTGAGCAGGACCGCATGCTCCTCGACCAGCCGGGCGGCGATGGCGGCGCCGAGACCGCCCGCGGCCCCGGTGACCAGTGCGACGCTCACGGCAGGACCTTCTCGATCTCCGGGGCGAGCAGTTCGGCGGCCCGCGCCGCGGTGATGATGTCGGCCGGTTCGAGCGGGATGATCTCCCGCGAGGCGGTGTCCTCGTAGACGTGCTCGCCGATCAGCCTGCAGTTTTCGTCATAGGGCCAGTGGAACGCGAGCGTGCGCTTGAGCAGGTGCATGTCCCCGGGATCGTCCCCGGCCCGCACCGAACCGAAGACGGTGTCGCCGAGCATCGCGCCGGGCACGAACTCGAAGAACTCCAGCTCGCCGGAGAATCCGCGGTCGTTGACCGCGATGTCCTGGTTGCTGACCCACATGACCAGTGCGTTCGCCTCGATCAGAGACTGGTAGAACGCCTTGACCTCGGCCATCCCGTCCAGAATCAGCGAGGTGCCGGACTCGTGGATGCGGTAGTGCGGGTGCTCCACGGTCATGGTCGGCGCCAGCAACTCCTCGTAGCGTCCCGACACCTCCAGCAGCGCGTGCAAGCGGTAGTTCTTCAGGATCGCGCGGTGGCGCGGGTTGTCGGTTTCCGCGATCTGCTTCTCCAGGCTTGCGAACATGTTCTGGAAGTCGTGCTCGTAACGGCTCACCGTTGCTCCTCGTCGAGTCGGTTCGGGGTAGCCCCAACCCTGGGCGCGCCGTACGGGAAGGTCCATGACAAGCCTGTCGCCTCCCGTGAACTCATCGGTTAACCTCGCAGGTCACCGTCCCGAGGAGTCGGCGTGGACCTCAACCTCCATCTCGTGCGCTACCTGGTCGCGGTCGTCGACGAGGGGCACTTCGGCCGCGCGGCGGACAAGCTCTACGTCAGCGCCCCGGCGTTGAGCCAGCAGATCCGCAAACTGGAACGCACGCTCGGCGCCGAACTGCTGGACCGTTCCGCCCACCCCGTCCGTCCCACCCCGGTCGGCCGCCGTTTCCTCGACGAGGCACGGCAAGCACTGGCCGCGGCCGACCGTGCCGTCGCCGCCGTCGAGGCCCACCGCCGGGAACTCGCCGCCACGCTGCGGGTCGGCTTCATGAGCGCCTCGGCGGGCCCGCTTGTCCGGAACATCGTCGACACGGCACGGCGCGAGGAGCCCGGACTGTCGATCCGGATGGTGGAGCTGCCGTGGTCGCAGCAGGCCACGACGGTGCGCGACGGTGAAGTCGACGCCGCTTTGGTCCGGCCTCCCATTGCCGACGCTACGGGTCTCCGCCTCGATGTCGTGCACCATGAACCCCGGGTCGTGGCGCTGCCGGTCACCCATCGCCTCGCCTCGCGGGACGCGGTCGAACTCGCCGACCTCGACGGCGAAATCCACCTCACCGACGACGACGCCGACCCCGCCTGGGTGCGCTGGTGGGCCTGCGATCCCCGCCCCAGCGGCATTCCCGTCCGCTACGGCCCGTCGGTCCGCACCATGGACGAGATGCTCGAGGCCGTCGCCGGAGGGCAGGCCATCGTGATCACCGGCAGCTTCGTCGCCGACGGCTATCGCCACCCGCACGTCGCGTTCGTCCCGATCACCGACGCCGAACCCTGCCCGATCTCCCTGTGCACCCGGGCCGCCGACACCTCGGCGCTCGTCGGAGCATTGCGCACGGCAGCACGCGCACTGCGTCCTCCGCAGACGGACTGCGTCGACAACTGACTGGTTGCCCGCAGCGAGAGAGCCGGGCCAGGATCGGCTGATGGGCGAGAACCGGGCAGTGGGATGGGAAGGCTTCTTCAACACCCGAGACCTCGGCGGTCTCCCGACCCGCTCCGGCGGCGTCACCCGATCCGCGCGGTTCTATCGGTCCGCCAGTCTCCGGTTCGTCACCGGCACCGGCTGGGCTCAGGCGCGAGAATCCGGCCTCCGCACCATCATCGACCTGCGCAACCCCGCCGAGATCAGTACCTGCGCCGTCACCGTGCCAGCCGGGATGACGCGTCTCGAAGTTCCGCTGGACGACGTCGAAGACACCGAGTTCTGGCAATACATCGCCGACGAGCAACTCGACGGCACCCCGCTGTATTACCGCGTTTTCCTTGACCGCAAAGCAGAACGCTGCGCAACAGTCCTGAAAGCGCTGGCCCGGGCCGAAAGCGGCGTGCTCTTCCACTGCACTTCCGGCCGAGACCGCACCGGCCTCATCTCGCTCCTCCTGCTCGCCCTCGCCGACGTCGACCCGGAAACCATCGCCGCCGATTACGCCCTCTCCACCGAAGCCGTCCTCCCGCTGTACCGGGCGTTAGGCGTCGAAGACCAAACCGCCCTGCTCGAAGCAGCTTTGGCCCGCCGCCAAACCACCGTCCGGGAAGCCGTCCTGGCGACCCTCGACGGCTTCGACGTCCGCGACTACCTCGTCCGCGCCGGGATGGCCGCGGACGAGGTAGACCGGCTCAGTCGGTGACCTGGTGCAGCTTCCGGGCCCGGCGGCTGCCCAGCGAGTACCACCCGGCGATCCCGGTGCCGACGGTGAGCGCGGCCGCGCTGATGCCCAGCGACCAGTGCACCCCGACCGCGGAACCGAGCAGCCCCACGGTGAATCCGCTGCCCGCGCGGAGACCGTTGGCGGACACGCTGTACACGCCGATCACCCGGCCGCGTTCCTCCGGTTTCGCCAGCAGCTGCACGACGGTCTGGCCGATCGACATCGACGCCAGGTTCGCCACGCCGCCGATCACCAGCAGTGCCACCGCGATCGGATAGCTGGCGGTCATCGCGAAGAACAGGCTCGAGAGCCCGTAGATCGCCGTGCTGATCACCGCCGCGGGTACGTTCGGCTTGATCTTTCCGGTCGCTTCCAGCAGGATCCCGCCGATCACGCCGCCCGCGCCGTTGGCGAACAGCAGCACGCCGTACGCGGTTCCGGCGCTGCCCGCGCCGAGGTCCTGCGCGAAGATCGGCATCGAACTCTGCATCGAGGCTCCGACGAAGAACGCGCCGAGCCCGGCGAGGATGATCATCCCGACCATCGTCGGATTCCCGCTGATTTCCTTGAGGATCCGCACCGAATCCATCAGCCCGACCCGTGGCCGACGGATGATTCCGCCGTCTCGCGTGTGTCCGGTGAACTTGGTACGGAACAGGAACACGGTCAGCGGCAGGTAGAACGCGACGTTCACGAAAATGCCCGCCACCGGACCGAGCCCGAGCAGCAGCGCCGAACCGACGACCGGGCCGAAGAGGATGCCCAGGCTGCGGAAGGTGGCGTTGAGCCGGACCGCGCTCGGCAATTCGGCGGGGCCGACGAAATCGTGCAGCATCAACTGCTCGCCCGGACCCCAGATCGCGCCCGCGCAGCCGTGCAAAATCAGCAGTACGCAGGCACTCCACACCTCGAGCGTGTCGGTCAGGATCAGCACGCCCCAGGCCGCGGACACCGCCATGAACAGCACCTGCGCGGCCTGGATGATCCGGCGGCAGTCGTGCCGGTCGGCCAGTCCGCCGAAGTACACCGAGAACAGCAGGAACGGCACCCAGTGGCTGATCACCTCGAACCCGGTCAGCGCGGGCGACTGGAACTTCTCCCACAGCACCCAATAGGTGATGACGTGCTCGATGTTGTCGGCCATCATCGCCAGGCCAGTGCCGATCAGATACGGACGGCAATCCTTGTTGTACAGCGCCGCGAATTTGCGCGGGGCTGCGGCGACCCCGGATTCGGGTTGGTGCGTCGGCACCCCGCACGCGGAACACATGACTGAGAACCCCCTAGTGAGCTGGTGCTCGTAACGCTAGACGAGACGTTGCGTCTTGGCTAGACTCCGGCACGTGGGCGACGTCACTCAGCCCGGCGAGCGCCGGCATCACGGGAATCGGTACGGCCGCAGCGAGAACGCGCGCCGCGCGGTTCTGCACGCGGTCGACGATCTGCTGGTGGAGGTCGGGTTCGCCCGGCTCACGATGGAGGGCATCGCGGCACGGGCCGGGGTCGGGAAGCAGACCGTCTACCGCTGGTGGCCGTCCAAAGTGGACATTCTGCTCGAGGCGCTCGGCGACGACCTCGTCGAGGAACTCTCCCCGCCCGATTCCGGCGAGCTGCGCAAGGACCTTTGCGCGCACCTCGCCGCGATCGCGTCTTTCCTGACCACCGCGGACGCTGGTGCGGTGTTCCGCACGCTGCTCGGCCAGGCCCAGCACGACCCGGACCTGGCGCGACATCTGCGCGAGGTGCACCTCCGTGCCCAGCATGCGCGCGACCGGTTGCCGCTCGAACGTGCCGTCGCGCGCGGCGAGTTGTCGTCAGAGATCGACCTGGACAGCGCGGTCGAGCACCTCGTCGGGCCGATCCACTACCGCGTGCTGGTCACCGGCGCGCCAGTGCCGCCGGAGTTCACAAATGGCCTGGTCGAGCGATTCCTCCGGGAGCATCCGCCCGGGTAGGCTCCTGCAGACATGGGAACGGTCTTGTGGCTGGTCGGGCTGGCTGTCGCCGCCGCGGTCGTGGCCGGGATCGCCTGGGTTTTCCGGGACCGGGCCGGCGGGCTCGACCAGCGATTGCGGGCGGCTGAACAGGCCTCGCGGTGGCGATTCCTGCAGCAGCAGTGGGAATCGGAACCGATGGCGCGGCTCGCGACCGTCCAGCAGGTCCACGCGCTCACCCAGAACGGCGGCTGCCAGGTCCGGATCGTCTGGACGGACAGCTACCACGCCGAGGACGTCGAGATCGAGCACGATCAGGCAGACGCGGGCGACTACCTGCTGCTGCGGGGCGTCGGGCCGCTCGGATCGATCACCCGGGAAGAGCTGTTGGCGCACGCGGGCGCCGACGCGCCGGACTGGGCTCAGCGCGGGCGTTGATTCACCAGCCGCTGATCCGCTGCCAGGTGTCGACGAGGCGGCCGTTCTCCAGGATTCGGTAGCCGCTGTGCTGTGCGGCGGTGGCGCAGGCGTGGTTCGGCAGGATGCGCAGGCGGGTGCCGATCGGCAGGTCAGGCAGCGGATGTCCCTCGCGGGCGGTGAGGATTCCGTGTTCCTGGCTCGCGCCGGTCACCACGAGACCCGGCGCCAGGGCGCCGTCGAGGTCGGCGACCAGGCCGTATCCCTGGTCGACAGCTTGGTTCGCGGTGCCTCGGTCGCGCGACAACGCCATCCAGCCGCCGTCCGTGAGGATCCAGCCGTGCTCGGGGCGGTGTCCGATCACGGTGACAACTACGGACAGCGCAAGGTCTTCGGTGCGGCATACGCCCAGTCCGGCCATCACCAAGTCGAAGAAAACGTAGTTGCCAGCGCGGACTTCGGTGACGCCGGTGAGGTCGTCGGCAGCGTGTGCGGTGGGAGTCGAGCCGACGCTGACTGTGCCTGCGTACAGGCCTTCGTCGCGAAGGCGTTGTGCTGCAGCGACAGCGACCTCACGTTCGTGTGCGGCGGCTTCGCGTTGCGCTGCAGGGGTTGTCGCGAAGTAGGACTCGCCGGCGTGTACGAGGACACCGTCGAGACAGTCGTGCAACTGTCGTCCGATGGTGAGCAACGCGGGGGTCTTCGGGAAGTACGCCGCCACGGTGACCGTCGCAGTCGACCTCGATCAGCGACGGAATCCGTACGCCGGCTTCGCGCGCCGCAGCGCTTATCGCAGAGGCTTGCGCGACGCTGTCCAGCAGCACGCGCACGGTGATTCCCCGTCGCAGCAACGCAAGCACGCGCGGGAGCTTGTGCGGATCGATGCCGACGGCGTACGTGATGTCGGTGTAGCCGCCGTCGGCGAAGGCTTCTGCCTCGGCCAGCGTCGACACTGTGATCGGACCTGGCTTTCCACCGTGCATCAACGCGGTCGCGGGTAATGCCTTCGCCGTTTTCGTATGGGGGCGCAGGGAAACGCCGAGTGCGCGCATCCGCTGAGCGAGCCGTTCGGCGTTCCGCCGCGCGCGCGAAAGCTCGACGACGGCGAACGGAGTGTCCGGGTCAGCCAGGGTTTCCTCAGACGGCGGCAATTGCCTGCACCTCGACCTTCGCTCCAAAGTGGAGGGTGCTGGACCCGGCGACCGCGCGCGCCGGGCGGTGGTCGCCAAGCCAGGCACGGTAAATCCGGTCGAACTCCGGCCAGTCGCCCATGTCGGTCACGTAGACGGTGACCGACAACAGCCGATCGCGGCTCGTGCCCGCAGTGGCGAGGCACGCGTCAAGGTTGGCCAGAACTTGCTTGGCCTGTACGGAAAATGTCTCGTCCACCAGCCGGGTCCCGTCGCTGGTGATGGGCAGCTGCCCGGAGACGAACGCCATCCCGCCGTACTGCGCGGTGTGCGAGTAATGCCCGCCGGGCGCGGACAGTTCAGGGCTGTCGCGCAGGACGATTTCGGTCATCGACGTGCTCATTTCGCGTAGTTGTAGACAGTCGCCCGGGATACGCCGAGCAGGTCGGCGATGGTCTGGGCGGCGTCGCGGGATTCGAAGTACCCCTCGTCGCGCAGCCGGCGGACCAGGTCGCGTTTGGCTTCGCGGGAAAGGGAACGCGGGCCGCCGCCTGCCGCACGTTCGATCCGTTCCCGCAGTTCACGCGACGTACGGGAACGCAGGTCTTCGACGACGCCGGGCTGCGCGGCGTCGGCGGCGACCAGGCTGGTCAGCGTGTGCGTGAGCGGCGAAAGCACCGAGACGTCGAGGTTCAGGCACAGCGCGGCGATGTACTCGCCGTCGGCGTTCGTGATGCCGATCGACGTGCTCTTGACCGGCCGTCCGTCCGGGAACTGGTTCGCGTAGTTCTGCAGGACGCTCGGGTAGTCCGGGTCGCTGATCCGCCGCAACCCCAGTTCGGTGGCCGGATCGCCGACCGCGCGGCCGGACAGGTTGTTCTCGATCGCGCGGATCGCGTGGTCCGGATCCCGCAGGTCGTGCAGCACGACCTCGCACAGACCGGGGAACATCCGGCCGATCGCGACGGCGATCTTCTCGGTTTCCCGGATGAGGTGCTCGTCCACGCCGCCGCCTTTGACTCATTGTCCAACTTTAGAAAATGAGTCTAGCAGGTGGGCAAAAAGTTGATCCCGGCTCTCGAACCGGGATCAACAGGGGACTTCAGCGAGGCAACGACGAGGCGCGCCAGGCCCCGTCACCAGCGGCGATCGGCGCGTGCACCGCGGCAGCCCGGTCGCCCCACCACGACGTGCGACGCCGTGGGGGAGCGGGTGCCGACGCGGCCGCGGCAGTGGCGACCACCGCGGTGAGCGCGGCGAGTTCGGCGTCGTCCGGGTTGCCGCGGACTACGCGGAGCAGGGGAGTGTCCGTCATCGCGGCCTCACAGGGGGATGTTGCCGTGCTTCTTGGGCGGCAGCGATTCGCGCTTGGTGCGCAGCAGGCTCAGCGCCTTGGCGACATGGCCGCGGGTGTGCGCGGGCACGATCACCGAGTCGACGTAGCCGCGTTCGGCCGCCGCGTACGGGTTCAGCAGCGTGTCCTCGTACTCCTGGATCAGGTCCGCGCGCAACGCGTCAACATCGCGACCCTCCGCCGCCGCGTTGGCCAGCGTCTTGCGGTGCACGATGTTCGCCGCGCCCTGCGCGCCCATCACCGCGACCTGCGCGGTGGGCCAGGCCAGGTTGACGTCCGCGCCGAGGTGCTTGGAGCCCATCACGTCGTACGCGCCGCCGTACGCCTTGCGCGTGATCACCGTGATCAGCGGGACGGTCGCCTCCGCGTACGCGTAGATCAGCTTCGCGCCGCGGCGGATGATGCCGTTCCACTCCTGGTCGGTGCCGGGAAGGAAGCCGGGAACGTCCACAAAGGTCAGCACCGGGATGTTGAACGCGTCGCAGGTCCGCACGAACCGGGCGGCCTTCTCGGACGCGTCGATGTCGAGGCAGCCGGCGAACTGCGTCGGCTGGTTCGCCACGACGCCGACGCTCTGCCCGTCGACCCGGCCGAAGCCGACCAGGATGTTGGGCGCGAACAGCTCGTGCACCTCGAGGAATTCGCCGTCGTCGAGCACGCGGGTGACGACCTCGTGCATGTCGTACGGCGTGTTCGGCGAGTCCGGGATGAGCGTGTCGAGCTCGCGGTCGGTGTCGGTGACGTTCTCGAAGAAGCCGGCGGGCGGCTGGTTCGCGTCGAACTCCGGCGGCTCGGACAGGTTGTTCTGCGGCAGGTAGGAGAGCAGTTCCTTGACGTAGGCGATGGCGTCCTCGTCGTCGGAACCGAGGTAGTGCGCGACGCCCGACTTGGTGTTGTGCGTGCGCCCGCCGCCGAGTTCCTCGAAGGTGACGTCCTCGCCGGTCACCGTCTTCACGACGTCCGGTCCGGTGATGAACATCTGCGACGTCTCGTCCACCATCACGACGAAGTCGGTGAGCGCGGGGGAGTAGACGTGCCCGCCCGCGTTCGCGCCCATGATCAGCGAGATCTGCGGGATCACGCCGGAGGCCATGGTGTTGCGGCGGAAGATCTCGCCGTACAGGCCGAGCGAGACGACGCCCTCCTGGATCCGCGCGCCGCCGCCCTCGTTGATGCCGATGATCGGACGGCCGGTCTTGATCGCCAGGTCCATCACTTTGACGATCTTCTCGCCGTAGACCTCGCCGAGCGCGCCGCCGAACACCGTCACGTCCTGGCTGAACACGCACACCGGACGTCCGTCGACGGTGCCGTAGCCGGTGACGACGCCGTCGCCGTACGGGCGGTTCTTCTCCAGCCCGAAGTTCGTGGAGCGGTGCCGCGCCAGCTCGTCCAGCTCGACGAACGAGCCCTCGTCGAGCAGCAGATCGATCCGCTCGCGGGCGGTTTTCTTGCCCTTGGCGTGCTGTTTCTCGATCGCGCGCGCCGAACCGGCGTGCACGGCCTCGTCGTAGCGGCGGTAGAGATCCGCGAGCTTGCCGGCCGTCGTGTGGATGTCCGGTTCTCCCTCGGGCGGCGTCCCGAGCGGCTGCGTCGCACTGCTCATGTGGCGGAGCTTAGCTACTGCGCGGTTGCCGCGCGTGTGGCGTAGGACTCCCTCCGCGCCGTGTCGCAGACGAGCACGCGGCCGTCGAGCGTGCCGACGACGAGCCGGTCCGGGGCTCGGGCGCTCAGCGAGAGCGGGACGACTGGATGGCCGTTGACCTGCAGGTGTTGCCGTCCGAGTTCGCGGCCGTCGGTGGCGTCGAGCGCGACGATCTCGCCGGAGTTGTCGGCGACGTAGACGGTGTACCCGATGGTGTCCATAGCGGTGACCTGGTGGTCGCCGGTGTGGACCCACTCGGCTTTTCCATCGGGATAGGAGCGGCGGACGACGCAGGAGTTGCCCGGCAGGAGTCCGGCTCCGTGGTGGATCGCGGTCGCGTGGACGAGCGAGCCGTCGACGAACACGCCGGGGCCGCCGAAAAGGTGCCTGCCTTGGGCCGCGTCCCATTCGAGGGGAAACAAGCGCTCGGTGCGCCGCCGCCGGGGATTGAAGGCGACGATCCATTTGTCCTCGTGCGCTCGCGGGCCCATGCCTTGCAGGAACAGCAGCGCGGGTGCGCGGCGGATGTCGAAGAAGTGGTTGATCAGGTCGTAGCCACCGAGGTCGACGCGGCTTTCCGACGGCAGCACCTCGGTCGGCCCGGAACGCGGACGGATGGCGAGCCGCCCGGTTTCGTCGGTGCTGAGCACGGCGGGGTGGTCGAAGGTCCGGAGCGCTTCGGAGTATCCGTCGGCGAGCTGGACGCGTTCGATCGTCGAGCCGGAGCGGGTCCAGCCCGCCCACGAGTTGGTGAAGACGGCGGTGCTCTCGTCGGGGTCGACGTAAAGCTGGCAGCCGACGCCCGACGTGGGCACGGACCATTCGCGTTCGCCGGTGGCCGACCAGCACTCCACGGCGACATGTTCAAGGCTGGCGAGAATCCGTCCGTCGTTCAGTGCGGCGACTGCCCACACCTGTCGTCGGTGGTTTCCGCCGGCAACCGCGGCGAGCGGTTCGGCGGGTTCGGTCGCGGGCCCGTCGACCTCCAGCGAACGGGCCTCCACGGCTCGCCAGTCCGGCACGGCGATGGCAACGGCCATTGTGGAGAAGCCGCGCTCTTCTTCCTCGTTCTCGTCGAACACGGACACTTTCGCTTCGAGAGTCTGGTGATCGCGCCAGCGAAGTTCGGTGACCTCACGGCGTTCGCGCAGCAAAGAGGTCGCGCGGCCGGTTTCGAGGTCGAGGACCGTCAGCTCGCCTTCGTAGAAATAGCCGCCGTCGTACGACCCGGAGCCGATGGCCAGGATCGGCAGCTCCGGATGGAACGCCAAAGCGTTGACCGGCCAATGCAGGCGCACGAGGTGAACGCATTCGAGCGTGTCGCCGCGATAGACCCCGACGCGGTGCCAGGCGGTCGGCTCGGACGAATCCGACACGCTGTGCCCGGCCCACAGCGGACGTCCCAGCGAACCCCCGACGGCCACATAACCCGTGCGGGAATTGGTCTCGGTCAGCCGCACCTCGCCGACTTCGGCGAATCGGCCGCCGCCGAGAACCTGCTGGACGGTCAGCATTTCGGAGTCGGTCACCAGCGAAGCCTATGCCGGGCGTCAGTTGAATTTTCGGCGTCGAGCCGACCACTGCGGCCGCTGCCGGGCCTAGGGTGGGCAACGTGCTGCTCGCCGACGCCTCGGTCCGCTCGCTCGGGCCTGCCGACCTGTCCGCTTGCCTCGACCTCGGAACCGATCGCGGGTGGCCGCGCGAGGAACGGAAATGGGCGATGCTGCTGGACGTCGGCCGCGGATTCGGCATTGACGCCCCGGATGGCGGTCTCGCCGCGGCGGCGGTGCTGACCCGGACCGGGCCGACCGCGTCAGTGTCGATGGTGGTCGTGGCGGAGCGGTTCGCGCGGCAGGGACTCGGCCGTCGGGTGATGGCGGAGGCGCTCGACGCGGCTGGTGACGCGGTGGTGTCCTTGCACACCACGGAAAACGCGCGTCCGCTGTACGAATCGATGGGCTTCGAGTTCGACGGCGGCTGCAATGACCATCGCGGCCGCTTCGCTGACGACGGCGGTCCGGCGTCGCGGCCGATCGGTCCGGCGGATGTGGCGCGAGTGTACGAATTGGACAGTGCGTCCCAAGGCTTCGCGCGGCGGGAGTTGTTGAACCGCATGCTGTTCGAGGCTGAGCACGTACACGTGACCGACGACGGTTACGCGCTCGGCACCGCGCAAGGCGGGGTGGTGGTGATCGGTCCGGTGGTGGCCGCGGACGAGGACCAGGCTCGTGCGCTGATCCGCGGCATCGCCCGCACCACGTCGGGTGATCTCCGGCTGGCGGTGGACCATCGGTTTCCGGAGCTGTCGGCGTGGTGCGAGGCGCGCGGGCTGGCGGTGCACGGTCCCGCGCCACGGCTGGTGCTCCACGGAAAAGCGCTGCCGGGACCGGCCGAGGTGCGGTTTTCGCCGTACAACACCGCGCTCGGCTAGCTGTACCGCTTCCGAACCTCGGCCTTCCGCTCGGCCGACCACGGCTCCAGTTCCACCTTGAACGTCCCGGCGAACAACGCGTTCAGCTGCTCATGCCGTGCGGTCAGCAGATCCGGCAGTTGCTCCTTCAGCTCCGCCGGAACGGTCTGGGTCAGCTCCACCCGCACCCCGTCCAGCGGGTCCGCCGTGACTTCCCACCGGACCTCCCCGGCCGGTTTCCCGTCGTGCAGCCACGTGTAGGCCAGCACCTCCGGCGACCGCGACTCCAGCACCTCCGCCCCGGCTTCCGGCTGGGGCAGCCGCTTCCAGACGTCCTCGGCAGGCGGCCAGACCAGGTCCCGGCGGAACCGAATCGTCCCGCCGTCCAGGACCTCGCCGTCCTCCAGGCCGAATTCCTCGATGTGGTGCACCATCCGCGCGTGCCAGTCGGCCGGCATCTCCGGCGTCCGGCCGTCCAGCGTGGCTTCGAGGGCATCGAGGCAGGCGACCCAGCCGGTGACGTGCCGTCCCGCGCCGAGCAGAGCGATGTCGGGTTCGCCGCGGTTGAAGACGTGGGTGAAGGCGAGCTTGCTGCCCGTGCCGTCAGCCGAAACCTCGATCCGGATCAGGTCCGAGTTCCAGGTGAACTCGAAGACCTCTGGCGGCTGGTAGCCGACGATCTCGCCCTCGCTGACGTCCCCGGTTTCGGTGAAGGTGAACGTGATCTTCCCGCCCGGCGCCGGGGCGTCCGGCAGCGTGACCGCGGCGGGGAACCAGTGCGCCAGCTCTTCCGGCGAGGTGACCGCGCGCCACACCTTCTCCGGCGGATGGGCCAGGGTCCGTTCGAGGGTGACGCTCGGTCGTCCGCCAGGAGTGGTTCGCAGGATCGCCATGCCCGTATATAACCATGGAGGTATATACGGGTCAAGCGGTCAGATGCGCGCCGTACCCGGTCTGACCTGGGGCGACTTCGGGAAGCAGGACGAGCCGCCGGTCGTAGTCGCCGCCGTCCTGCGTGCGGTACGGCAGCGGATCGGTCGTTTCCAGGGAGTGCAAACGTTTGCGCAACTGCTCGACGACGCAGTCGAACTTCTCCGGCGTCATCCGGTTCGTGCCGGTCACCTTGAGCGGCGGCAGGACCGTCATGCCGGTGTAGAAGAGCGTGGCGTGCTGGACGTTGAACAGCAGATCGTCCAGCGAACCGTGCGCGCCGCGCGGGCCGAGGCTGTCCTCGTGCGCGCCGGCGGTGACGATGACCATCGCGCGTTTCCCGGCCAGGACGCCGTTGCCGTAGCGCAGGGTGTGGCCGGTTTCGTCGCGGTAGTCGTAGCCGTATCCCTGCACGAAAACGCGGTCGAACCAGCCTTTCAGGATGGCCGGGGTGTCCGCCCACCAGAGCGGGAACTGGACGACGACCGTGTCCGCCCAGTCGAGTTTTTCGTGCTCGATCCGGACGTCCTCGGGCACGGTCGCGATCTCGTCGACGATCGGGTTCCAGCGCATCGCGTAGAGATCGGATTCGCGGACGTCGTGGCCAAGGCCGCGCAGGGTCGTGACGCCCTCGTCGCGAAGCGCCCCGTTGAGCGAGGCGGGGTCGGGGTGGGCGTAGATCCACAAGACGTTCATGAGGCCAGGGTGCAACCGGCGAAACGGCCAAAACAGTGGCCCGATGGCCACCTTGTGCAAGAATCGGGCCATGGCTGTTTTTCGGCATCCGGAGCGGCACAAGGTCGCCGTGCTGGTGCGGCACGGCATGCTCGTGATGGAACTCGGCATCGTCCACCGGCTGTTCGGCCAGGCCAGATCCGCGGACGGCGAGCGGTTGTACGAGGTCGTCACCTGCACGCCGGAGCCCGGCGACATCCGCACCGATTCGGACTTCACCATCCCGGTCGCGCAGGGCCCGGAGGCCGTGGCCGAGGCGGACACGGTGATCGTCCCCGCGTCGTCGCTCGAGTACGAGCCCACCGGACGGCAGCTGACCCCGCAGCTCAAGCACGCGATGAGCCTGGTGTGCCCGGACAGCCGGATCGCCTCGATCTGCACCGGCGCGTACGTGCTCGCCGCGATGGGCCTGCTCGACGGACGCCGCGCCACCACGCACTGGCGTTCGGCGTGCGAGTTCCAGCTCGAATACCCGCGCGTGCAGCTCGACCCGGACGTGCTCTACACCGAGGACGGCAACGTCTTCACCTCGGCGGGCGTCGCGTCCGGCATCGACCTCTGCCTGCACCTGATCCGGCGCGATTTCGGCGCGGCGGTCGCCAACGAGGTCGCTCGCGGCACGGTCGTTTCGCCGCATCGCGAGGGCGGGCAGGCCCAGTTCATCCGCCGTCCGGTGCCGGAGCCGCGGTCGTCGTCCACCTCGGCCGCGCGGGCATGGGCGCTGGAGCATCTCGACCAGCCGATCACGCTGCGCGACCTCGCGGTGCGCGAGTCGATGAGCACGCGGACGTTCACCCGGCGGTTCCGGGACGAGGTCGGGATGTCCGCGCTGCAGTGGCTGACCCAGCAGCGGGTGGAGCGTGCGCGGCAGTTGCTGGAGGAATCGGAGCTGCCGGTCGACCGGGTCGCCGCGGCGTGCGGGTTCGGGACGGCGGCGTCGCTGCGCCAGCACCTGCAGGCCGCGCTCGGGGTGTCGCCGAGCGCGTACCGGACCACCTTCCGGCGTCCGGCCTGAACGCGGCGGTCCGTGGCAGCGCTGTTCGCGGGCTGCCACGGACCGACCCCCAGCGGCACTCATCCTTGCGAGCGGACCAGGGTGTTCGGTACCCCGGTGACCAGGTCTTACAGAATCTGACACGCGTCAGGAGACGACCGTCACCAGTACGTACACCGGACGGCGGGTGGAGAAGAACTCCTTGCCGTTCGCGTCGACCATCTTCCAGCCGATCCAGCAGCGCCCCGGCGCGGGCGAAGCGGTCAGCGGAACGCTCACCATCACGTGATCGCCCGGCGGGGTGTCGCCGATGAGCACCCGGTCCGGGGTGCGGCAGCTTCCCGGGCTCGGCGGCAGGTCCATCCGCTGCAGGTAGCGCTGATGCCAGGCGACCGAGCCGGTGTTCTGCAGCTCCCACACCTTCTGGACGGTCTCGCCGACGTGGATCACGGTGCCGTCGGGCACGGTCACGTCGCCGACGAACTTCGAGTTGTCGCCGGCGACGCGCGCACCGACGTCGACCAGGCTGCCGCTCTTCAGCTTCGGCACCACGATCGCGCCGACCGCGGCGACAAGCACGACGACGGAGGCGACCGCGGCCAGCGCGTACTTACGACGCCGCCGGGGCTTCTCCGGGACGGCTGGTTCCGCGCTGATCAGCACTGGCTCCGCCGCCGTTTTGACGATGTCGGCCTCGGTCGCTTCGACGACAAGAACCGCGGGCTCCGGAGGGACGCCCTTCAGCTCTTCCCAGCGTCGCCGCCACTGTTGTTCGTCCGCGTCGCACGCCCGGACGAACTCGCGCGTGGTGTCCCACGACGGGAACCGGGTGCCGCGGACCGCCTCGTGCAGCGTGGTGTGCGAGATCTGCCCGGAGCGGTCGGCCATCTTGCGGAACGACGGATTCCCGGCCCGCGCGCGCAGCGCGGCCAGTTCCGCGGAGAGCACCTCGGCGGCAGATTGCCCGTCGCCCATCGCTCTCCCTGGTTGTCAGATCCGCTGGTCGGACCAGTCTGACATTCCAGTTCGGCACAGCGGGGCGCACCCCGGCCGCGGCCACGGCGAGGCGGCCGCGACCGGTGCGCGTCACTGCCAGGCGTCGGTGATCGGCGTCTCGCCAGCCGCGTTGCCGAGGCCGGGGAGACCGTTGGCGGCCTCCATGGTGCGCAGGACGGTGTAGTGGTTGATCGTCTCCGCGTAGTCGCCCTGCTTCACATGCGCGCCGGTGAACGACGTGTAGATCTGGTTGGTCGAGGTGCCTTCGTCCTCGTCGAACGTCACGATCAGCAGGCTGTTGTGCGTCTTGGCCCACTGTGCGTAGCCGTCGAGGTTGTTCTTCAGCCAGGTGTCGCCGGTGCTGACCGAACAGTCGTGCATGTCGTTGCACATGTTCGGGGTCACGAACGCGACGCTGGGCAGCTGCGAGTAGTCCGTCGGGAACCGGGAGTAGCGCAGGTTGCTCGACGCGGGCACGTTCGAGAAGTCGACCCAGCTGTTGTGCTTGCGCCGGTACTCGCCGGACGAGCAGCCGGTGTAGCCGTCGGACGGCATGGACTCCGAGTAGCCGGTGAAGCTCTTCCCCGCGCCGGCGAGCTGCGAACCGAGGTTGTCCTTCGCGCCGAGGTTTTGCGGGCAGGTGTCGTCGGTGACGCCCTGGGTGTCGCCAGAGAACAGTGCGACGTAGTTCGGCTGGCTCGGGTGCGTGATCGCGTGGGAGTCAGTGAAGTTCGCGCCCTGCGCGGCGAGCGAGGCGAAGTAGGGCGCGGTGGTCGAGTCGATCGACGTCGACGATTCGTTCTCGAACATCACGAGCACGATGTGGTCGAAGGTGGGCACGGACGCCGCTGCTGAGGCGGGTTGGGCGGCGGTCGCCGCACCGAGAATCGCCGTCGCGACGGCGGCCACGATCCGCTTGCGGAACACAGGTCCTCCAAGATCGGCCGGGAAATGCGCTCAGGTGGGAGCGGCATAGACCGTGCCACGGCGAAGGCGTCCCGGAGAGCGGCCGGTGGGTGAATAACTGGCGACCACTCGTCCGGAGCACGACTTTCGGCGGGTCAGCGCGCGAGCAGGTCCCGCAGCGATTTCGTAACGCTGGCAGGGGAAGTCTCGGCCATGAAATGTCCACTGTGCACGGTTTCGTGCACAAGGTCCGGTGCCCACGCGCGCCAGAGCGCGGTCGCGTCGAAGCCCAGCGCGTCGCCCCAGCCCTGCTGCAGCACCGTAGTCGGCATCTTCAGCTGGTTGCCCGCGTCGCGGTCGGCGCGGTCGTGTTCGATGTCGATGCCCGCGGAGGCGCGGTAGTCGGCGACGATCGACGGGACGGCGTTGCGGCTCGCTTCGAGATAGCGGGCGCGGATGTCGGCCGGGATGGACTCCGGGTCGGCGCCCCACTGGTCGAGGAAGTAGCTGAAGAACGCGTCCGGCGCGCCGCTGATCAACTGCTCGGGCAGGCCGGGCGGCTGCGCCATCAGGTAGAGGTGGAAGGCGACGGACGCGCTGACGCCGTGCAGCACCTCCCACATGTCCAGCGTCGGCAGCACGTCGAGGATGGCCAGGTGGGACACGTGGTCCGGGTGGTCGAGGCCGGCGCGGATCGCGACGAGCGCGCCGCGGTCGTGCCCGGCGAGCGCGAACTTTTCGTGGCCGAAGGCGCGCGCGAGGGCTACGACGTCGGCGGCCATCGTGCGCTTCGAGTAGGTCTCGCCGTCGTCGGCCGGCTTGTCGCTGTCGCCGTATCCGCGCAGGTCAGGGCACAGCACGGTGTGGTCGGCGGCGAGGTCGGCGGCGACGTGCCGCCACATCAGGTGGGTCTGCGGGAAGCCGTGCAGCAGGACGACGGGCGAGCCGGAGCCCGCGACCGCCACGTTGAGGGACACGCCGTCGGCGACGGGCACCCGCTGGTAGTCGAAGTTCATGCGACCCAGCGTGCGCCGGGCCGATCAGCAACCGATCAGCAACGACCGAGCTGATTACAGTACGGAACTGATGACCATCTCGTTCTCGGTGCTCGGCCCCCTGACGGCCTGCGACGCACGCGGGCCGGTGGCGTTGCCCGGGCCGCGGCATCGCGCGGTGCTCGCGCGTCTGCTCGTCGCTCGCGGGCAGGTGGTGTCGACGGACGCGCTGGTCGACGCGTTGTGGACCGAGCCGCGCGCGGGTGCGGTCGGTGCGGTGCAGACGTTCGTCGCCGCGCTGCGGCGTTCGCTCGAACCGGACCGTCCGCCGCGGACGCCCGCGAAACTGCTGGTCACCGCCGGGCCGGGGTATGCGCTGCGGGCGGAACCGGAGCAGGTCGACGCGTGGCGGTTCGAGGCGTTGCTGCGCGGGACGCCGTCGGTCGCGCAGCTGGACGAGGCGCTCGGCTGGTGGCGGGGCGAGCCGTACGCGGAGTTCGCGGACGAGCCGTGGGCGCGGGCCGAACGAGCTCGGCTGGACGAACTGCGGCTGCTCGCGCTGGAACGGCGGGCGGCTGGTCTGCTGGATCTCGGCCGTGCTGCCGAAGCCGTGCCGGACCTGGAGTCCCTTGTGGACGCTCATCCGCTGCGCGAGGAAGCGTGGCGGCTGCTGGCACTCGCGTTGTACCGCGCTGGCCGTCAGGGGGACGCGCTTGCTGCCTTGCGTCGGGCGCGGGCTGGGCTGGCGGCGGAGCTGGGGGTCGATCCTGGACCGGCGTTGCGGCAGGTGGAGCAGGACATCCTGGCGCAGGCTCCGCAGCTGGCACCGGCTGCCCCCGGCAGGCTGGCGGGCCGCGATCCGGAGCTGGCGCGGCTCGCCGAGGTCGCGGCGGAAGTAGCTGACCGCAAGCGATTCCGGCTCGTGCTGGTGTCCGGCGAGGCGGGCGCGGGCAAGACGGCGCTGGTCGAGGAATTCGCCGCGCGGCTCGGCTGGACCACAGCGTGGGGCCTCAATCCGGACGGCGCCGGAGTACCGCCCGCCTGGCCGTGGACACGGATTCTTGCTGCATTGGGCGAACCGGTCCCGCCGCGGGCGACCGGCGGCGATCCGGCGGTCGCGCGCTTCGAGTGGCATCAGGCAATGGCGGCACGGATTTCCGAGGTAGCTCGCCGGGGTCCGCTGCTGCTCGTTCTGGACGATTTGCAGTGGGCTGGCGAGGAAACCCTGGCACTGCTGACGTCGATGACCGCGGCTCCGGTGCTGCTGGTCGCGACGTACCGGACCACTGAAGTCTCCGCAGAACTGACCGCGGCGTTGGGCAGACTCGCGCGAGCCGATCCGGTTCGGCTGTATCTGGGCGGGCTTTCGGTCGAGGCGGTCGCCGAATTGGTCGGTCCCGAGTCAGCCGCGGTGATTCACCGGCGTTCTGGCGGAAACCCGTTCTTCGTCAAGGAACTTGCCCGCGCGCTGGATGCCGAAGGCGACCTGCCGGACGGAGTGCGCGACGTCGTCCGGAACCGGATCGCCGCGTTGCCCGACCACGTACGCGCGGTGCTGGGGAAGGCCGCGGTGATCGGCGCGGACGTCGACCTCGGCCTGCTCGGTGACGTCCTCGACGAGCTGGAAACCGCTGTGCAGGCAGGGTTTCTGGTCGAAAGCGGACCGAGGGCGTTCCGGTTCGCGCACGCGCTCGTCCGCGACGCTGTCTACGATGACCTTTCGCTCGCTCGACGCGCACAGCTGCATCGCGAAGTCGGCGAGGCGTTGGCGAGCCGTCGTCCCTCCGCGATTTCCCTGCTGGCGCACCATTTCTTGCTTGCCGGAGACGACCGCGGCACCGCCTATGCGCAAGCAGCCGCGGAACGCGCCGAACGAGATTTTGCGCCGCACGAAGCACTTCGGCTCTGGCAAGCCACTTTGGCGCAAGGCCCGCGTACGGTGGAATTGCTGATGGGCCTCGCCCGGACGTCCGCGTTCACCGGCTCCTTGGCCGCCGCGCGCCGCTACCGCGCCGAGGCACTGGACCTCGCCAGCGACGATTCCGCGTTGACCATCCGGGTTTTGACCGCCTTCGACGTCCCGGGAATCTGGACCGAGAACGACGATCCCGTGCTGGCCCGTCGCATCGCCGACGCCGCCGAACGCGTGCACGCCACCGATCCGCTCGTACGTGCCCGGCTGCTGGCGACCATCGCGTTGGAACTGCGCAACGAAGGCGGTCAACGCGCCCACGACGCGGCTGTCGAGGCGGAGAAACTGGCGCGGTCCGCCGAGGATCCTGCGCTGCTGGCGTTGGCGTTGAACGCACGCTGGACGCAGACCTTCACCCGCGCCGGTCTCGCCCCGGAACGCGCCCGGATCGGCGAGGAACTGGTCGAACTGGCCGCCCGGCACCGGTTGGTGACGTTCGAGGTGCTCGGTCACCTGGTGCTGATGCAGGCCCGTTCAGCGCTGGCCGACTTCGCCGCCGCCGACACCCACGCGACCGCGGCGGACCGGCTGGGGGAACAGTACGACCTCCCGCTCGTCAGCGTGTTCACCGACTGGTACCGCGCGCTCCGCCTGGCCGTCACCGGTCCGGTCGCCGCCGCGGAAGCCGCTTACCGCAGCGCCGCGGCCCGGTTGTCCGGCAGCGGAATGTCCGGAGTGGACCGCGGACTGCTGCCGCTGGCCCGGCATTGCCTTTACGTCCAGCACGGCCTGGAGTCCACAGTGGACTTCACACTGCCGCCGGATCGCCCGGACCTGTTCCTGGAACTGCGGGCATGCCTCACCGTCTCGACCGGCGACGCACGCGAGCTGTATGCGCGACTGGCTCCCGCGGAGAACGAACTGGCCGGCGCCGGTTCCGGCGTGGTGACGCTCGGCCCGGTCGCCTACTACCTGGGCGAACTGGCTGTCCGGCTGGGATTGCCGCCCGGCGAGCACTACCGCAAGGCCGCCGAAGTGGCCCGCCGCGCGGGTGCCGCGCACTGGGTCAGTCGACTACGTACCATTTCCCGCCGCGATTCTCCATAACCGCGTCGCCGAGGTCGCTGTCGGTGAACTTGACGGAAGCCTTCACCGCGCGCGCCGGGATCTCGACCCGCTTGGCCCCTTCCTTGATCTTGGACCGGTCGACCGTGGCCGTCTGCAGGGCCTTCTTCTGCGCCGGGGAGATCAGCTGGAACGCCATCGGCATGGTCTTCTCGCACGGTCCCATGCCCTGGTCTTCCGCCTGCTTGGCGGCCGGACCGGCGATCTCGCACACCGTCGCGAGGTCCTGCCTGCCCGCCGCGTGCATGAAGGCTTCGTACCGATCGACCGCGTCGCCGCCGGTCGACTCCGCCGCGGAGGACGTCGCCGGTGCCGCCGAGGTCGACGGCGACGGCTGCGCGGCAGAGGACGACGTGGGTGCGATCGAGGGCGCGGAGGGAGCGGGAGCCGCGGTGCCGCCGCTTTCGCCGGAGCAACTGCTGATCAGGAGGGCAGCGCCCACGGCGAGAAAGGGGAGCATACGAGCGGACATGGCGTGCCTTTCCCGTCAGGAAGAATGCTCCGGAGCATAAGCGACAGACGGGCGCTGCGTGCGGAAACGGGAAAGTTGCCGCTGATCCTGAGGTTCGACGTCAGTTCGCCGGATGCCCCGCCCCGGCGTAGTCGTCGCCGGGCCGGTGGAACGTGTGGATCTGGATCGCCTGGCCCTCGGTCGGCGCGTTGATCATCAGGCCGTTCCCCAGGTACAGCCCCACGTGGTGGATGTGTGCTTGGCTGCCGTAGAAGACGAGGTCGCCCAGCTGCGGTTCCTGCCCGGCCGGAACCGGCGGCATCGAGCGGAACTGGCTGTCCGCCGTGCGCGGCAAGGAAACCCCGGCGCTGTCGTAGGAAGCCTTGGTGAGACCCGAGCAGTCGAAGCCGGCCGCGCCCGCGTCGGGGCCGTTGCCGCCCCACACGTACGGCAGGCCGAGCTGTCCGAGCGCGAATCGCGTGGCGCGCACCGACGGGGCGTTCGCCTTCGCCGGGTCCAGGGAAAGCGTCGCGTACAGCTGGGCGTAGCCGAGCACGCGCTGCCGGAACAGCTCCATGCCGCTGCCGTTCTCGTAACCGGCGACGGCCTTCCACCAGCCGTTGCCCGCGGACAGGTCGACGCCGCTCGCGCACAGTGCGCGTCCCGCCGCGACGGACGCGGCCGACGGGTCGGACAGCGCCGGGTTCGCGATGCCGGGGATCTGCGCGCCGTACTTCTTCCACTGCTGCGTCGAAAGCCCCATCGGCTCGCCGTCGCCGCGGCCGTGGTTGTTGCCGGCGACGCCGAGGCCCGCCAGCGTGACCCACGACAGGTGGCAGTCCGGGCGTTCCTTGCGCATGGTCAGCTCGCCGTTGGCGTACCCGAGCAAAACGGGGGCCGGGATGTCCAGCGGCCCGGCGAGCGAATCCGCCCACTTCTGCAGCGGGGCCGGACCACCGCCTCCGCCTGCCGCGCCCTGCGCCGGTTCCTGCGCTTGCACCGGAGCGCTCGCCTGCAGCACCGACGGACCGCTGACGGTCTGCGTGGGCACCGGCGCGGTGAGCGCGGCCTGCGCCGGAACGGGAGCGGGCTGGTCGCGTCCGGCAACCAGCCAGCCCGCGGTGGCGAGGCCGGCGACCAGCGGCAACGCCACGAGTCCGCGATACAGCGCGCCGCGAGCCCAAGCGGGCTTCGGCGGCGCGTCGGCGGTGGGGGTCTCCGGCGTCACGGCGTCCAATCTAGAAGAGCGCACCTCTGGGTAACGAGCGAACGGCTTGCACGTTAGGGGGACTCTCATATTGTGGGCACATGGCTGAACTCGACGCGGCGCGGCTGCGGGACGGACTCGGCGGCCGCTACGCCCGCCTCGACGTCGTGGAGACGACCGGTTCCACCAATGCTGACCTGCGGGAAGCGCTCGTCGCGGGAGCGGCGGACCGGACCGTTTTGCTGGCCGAACACCAGACGGCCGGGGTCGGACGGCGGGCTCGTTCGTGGAGTTCGCCGAAGGGTGCCGGGCTCTACCTGAGCATCGCGCTGCGCCCGGCGGGCGTGCCGTTCTCCGCGCTTGGTTCACTGTCCGTGGTCGCCGGGCTCGCGGTGCACGCGCTCGCCACCGATCTGGGCGTCGACGTCGCCCTCAAATGGCCTAACGACGTGCTCGCCGGGCCGGACCGGGCCAAGTGCGCGGGCATCCTCGCCGAGGCCGTCGGCGCCGACGACGCGGCCGTGGTGCTCGGCATCGGGCTGAACGTCCTGCCGCTCGGCGACGACGTCCCGGCCGGTCCGGGCGGTCTTCCCGCGACCTCGCTCGCCGAGCAGGGCGCGACGACCACCGACCGCACCGAGATCGCGCTCGGCCTGCTGACCAGGTTCGACGACCTCGAACGCCGCTGGCGGACGGCGGGCGGCGACCTCACCGAGGCCGGTCTGCTCGGCGACTACCGCGCCCGCTGCGCGACGCTCGGCCAGGACGTCCGGGTGCAGCTTCCGGACGGGTCGACGCTCACCGGCCGCGCCGCGGACCTGGACGCGTCCGGCCAATTGCAGGTCGACGTTCCCGACGGACGGCGGCTGACCGTCTTCGCCGGTGATGTGGTGCACGTCCGCCCTGCTTGACCGGAACGGGCGCGCCCGCGCGAGGCCCGCGCCGGTACGGTGGATCCACCACATCGGCACACATTCGCAGGGGAGCGCCCGCCGTGGCCTATCCGGACGATTTGCTCAGCCAGAACGAACGCGTGGTGGTGCACAGCCACCCGCATTTCAAGATGCTGATCTTCCCGTTCCTGGCGTTCGTGATCACCGTCGGCGCCGCGGTGTGGCTGCTCGTGGTCACGCGGGACCTCGCCGGTCCGTGGAACAACGTGTCGATGATCGCGATCGCGGTGGTGGCGCTCGTCCTGGTGGTGTGGCTGTTCCTCGCGCCGCTCGTCCGCTGGCGCACGACGCACTTCATCGTGACGACCGACCGGCTGATCGCGCGCGAGGGCGTGCTCAAGCGCACCGGCATCGACATCCCGCTGTCGCGGATCAACAGCGTGCAGTTCGAGCACGGCCTGCTCGACCGGATCTTCGGCTGCGGCACGCTCATCATCGAATCGGCCTCGGACGAGCCGCTGCGCTTCGATGACATTCCCCACGTCGAGCACGTGCACACGGTCATTTACCGCGAAGTCAACGACAATCCCTACGACGACTACCACGGCGCGCCCGGTCCGCAGGACACCGAACCTCTGCCCCCGCGCGGCCGGGAACCGCGCGGAAGGAGACGCTGACGTGGGTGCTCGAGAGGTCGGCCTGCCGGAACGGGTCCCCGCGGGCGGGTTGCCGCCGCGGGTCGAGATCTGGGAGGTCGGGGCGCGCGACGGGCTGCAGAACGAGAGCTCGGTCGTGCCGGTCGAGGTCAAGCTCGAATTCCTGGACCGGCTCGCCGGCGCCGGGCTGACCACCCTCGAGGCGACCAGCTTCGTGCACCCGAAGTGGGTGCCGCAGCTCGCCGACGCCGAACAGCTGCTCGCCGGGCTCGACCGCCACGACGGCGTCCGTTACCCGGTGCTGGTCCCGAACGACCGCGGCCTCAACCGCGCGCTCGACGCGGGAGTCGACCACATCGCGATCTTCGCCAGCGCCACCGAGACCTTCGCCCAGCGCAACCTGAACTCGACCTTCGACGACCAGTTCGGCATGTTCGAACCGGTCGTCACGCGGGCCCGCAAGGAGGGCCTCGAAGTCCGCGGGTACCTGTCGATGTGCTTCGGCGACCCGTGGGAGGGCGTGGTCGACGTGGAGCAGGTCGTGCGCGCGGGCAAGCGGCTGCTCGACTTCGGCTGCTCGCAGCTGTCGCTCGGCGACACCATCGGCGTCGCGACCACGAACCAGGTCACCCGGCTGATCGAGGCGTTCGGGGACACCTCGGCACTCGCCGTGCACTTCCACGACACCTACGGCCAGGCGCTGGCCAACACCGAGGCCGCGCTCCGCGCCGGTGTGTCCACTGTGGACTCGTCGGCCGGCGGCCTCGGCGGCTGCCCGTACGCCGAGTCGGCGACCGGCAACCTGGCGACCGAGGATCTGGTCTGGCTGCTGGAAGGGCTGGGCGTGGAGCACGGCGTCGATCTCGGCAAGCTGGTGGAGACCAGCGTGTGGATGGCAGGGCAGCTCGGCCGTCCGTCGCCGTCGCGGGTCGTGAACGCGCTTGCCGGATAGCGCTCCCGAATTCGTTCCGCTCAGCGCGGAGACGTGGCCGTTGTTCGAGCGGCTCTTCGGCCCCGGCGGGGTACAGGGCGGCTGCTGGTGCACGTTCTTCCGGCTCAGCGGTCCGGACTACAAGGCCGCCGGTCGCGATGGTCGCAAGGAGCACGTCCGAGGCGAGGCGCAGGACGGGAAACCGTTGGGGCTCTTGGGCATCGTCGACGGCGAGCCGCTGGGCTGGGTGGCCGTGTCGCCGCGGAAGGACAATCCACGGCTGGCTCGGTCACGCGTGATGGCGTCGGACGAACCCGGTGCGGTCTGGTCGGTGACCTGCTTCTACATCCACCGTCGCGGCCGTCGGCGCGGGCTGGCGTCGGCGTTGCTGCGGGCTGCCGTGGACTACGCCGCCGAACAGGGCGCGGAAAGTGTCGAGGGGTATCCGGTGGAGGTCGGTCCTCGGTCGACCTCCTCGGACCTCTATCACGGCACTGCCGGCATGTTCGCCGACGCGGAGTTCGAGGTGGTCGAGAAGCGCGGCGCGGCCCGCGCGTTGGTGCGGCGGCGCATCGCGATCGCCCGATAAGGTGGGTTTCCCGCTCGCCCGGAACCTCCCGGTGCGCGCGAGCGTCCGACCCGGTGCCGGCACGACCGAGAAGAGGGTGCCAGTGTCCGACCAGCCCGAACCGGCAGACACCGACGTCGCCACCGGCCCGGTGCGCGTGCCCGCCCAATACGGCGGGCTGCTGCACCGCGGCTTCGACGAGGTGCCCACCCCGCCTTCGGGCACCGGCGTGCTGCCCGCGCACAGCCGTCCGCCGGTCGGTTCTCCGCGCACCGACCGGGAAAGCGTGCTGGCGCTGTTCGCCGTCCACATGTTCCCGCTCGGGCATTTGCCGGTGGCGGCGGACCGTCCGGACCGGCAGTTGCCGCTGCCCGCGGACGCGGGCGCCGAGGGCGCGCGGCGTCCGTTGTTCGACCATCCGGAATCGGCGTTGCTGGACGACTCCGCGGTGCTCGGATACGTCAAGCAGGGCTTCCGGCGTTCGCCCGCGCCGCCGGTGGACCCGGAGCCGCCCGAGGCGGTCGTCGAAGGCTATGTCGCGCCGGAGGGTCCCGAGTGGGAGAGCCGGTTCGTGGTCGGCGCCGAGTACGTGTGGCCGCCCGCGGAGGGCGGCGTCGAAGAGCCGAATCCGGTGGTACTGCCGGAAAACACGCTGCTGGACCGTTTCGGCAGCGACCACGGCCGCGTGTTCGCGCCGGACGGCACGCCGTTCGCGGAACGCGCGCTGCCGCCCGCCGCGCTGCGGTCGGGCTACCGCCGGTATCGCGTGCTGAAGCCGATGCCGGTGTGGCAAACCACGTCGGCGGAGTGGTTCGACGGGCCAGGCGGCGGAATCCGCTACCGTGCGGTGCTCTCCGCGGACGAACTGGTCACGCTGGGATTCCTGGTCGACGTCACGCGGGAGGCACGATGAACACCCAGTCGATTCGCAAATGGCTGGACGTCATCGGAGTGCCCGGGGAAGTCGTGTCGATCGGCCGGGAAGCGGACAACACGTGGTGCCTGCTGCCGACCGCGGACGGCGGCTGGGAAGTGTTCTGGCGCGAGCAGGGCAACCGCTACGACTGGGCCGCGTTCACCTCCGAGCAGGTCGCCTGCCACTACCTCTTCGGCAGGCTGACCTGGTCACAGGTGGCGCGCGGCGCGGTCGGCGTGCTGCCCGGCGCTCACTGACGGCGGAGCACGGCCAGCGCTTCGTCGTGCAGGAGGCCGTTCGTGGACAGCGCTGAGCCGCCCTCGTAGGTCTCCGCACCGGAAAGATCGGTGAACCGCCCGCCCGCCTCGGTGACGATCACCTGCGCGGCGGCGACGTCCCACGGGTTCACGATGCACTCGGCCGCGACGTCCATCGCGCCTTCGGCGACGAGGCAGTGGCTCCAGAAATCACCGAACGCGCGGGACTCCCAGCACGCCTCGGTGAGCGCCAGGTACTTCTCGCGGGAGTGGTACTCGGTCCAGCTGTTCAAGTCCGTCGTGGACAGATAGGCGTCGCCGAGCGTCGCTACCTTCGACACCGACATGCGCCGTTCGCCCGCCGCGTCGCGCAGGTGCGCGCCCTCGCCGCGAGCCGCCCACCAGCGCCGGCCCAGCAACGGCGCGCTGATCATGCCGACCACCGGCGTGCCGTCCTCGACCAGCGCGATCAGCGTCGCCCACACCGGGAGTCCGCGCAGGAAGTTCTTGGTCCCGTCGATCGGGTCGATCACCCACGCCCGGCCCTCGCTGCCCGCCGAGCCGCCGCGTTCCTCGCCCGCGACCGTGTCGCCGGGCCGCTGCGCGGCGAGGATTTCGCGGATCGCGTCCTCGACCGCGGTGTCGGCGTCGGTCACCGGCGTGCGGTCCGGTTTCGCGGACACCGCGAGGTCGAGCGCACGGAAACGGGCAGTGGTCAGCGCGTCGGCGGCGTCCGCCAGCCGGGTGGCGAGAACGAGGTCATCCGAGTAGGCAGGCACGGTCACGATGGTTTCACGCCCGTTCGCCGTAAGGTTGGCCAGGTGAGCATGGTCCTACTTGCCGAAGACGATCCGGCCATCGCCGAGCCGCTGTCCCGCGCGCTGCACCGGGAGGGGTACGAGATCGAGGTCGTGACCGACGGCCCGGCGGTGCTGGCCGCGACCGCCGCGCACCGGGTCGACCTGCTCGTGCTCGATCTCGGGCTGCCCGGGATGGACGGGCTGGAGGTGTGCCGCAGACTGCGCGCGAGCGGCACCGAACTGCCGGTGCTGATGCTCACCGCGCGCACCGACGAGGTCGATTTCGTCGTCGGCCTCGACGCGGGCGCGGACGATTACGTGGCCAAGCCGTTCCGGCTGGCCGAACTGCTCGCGCGGATCCGCGCGCTGCTGCGCCGCCGGGTGCCGGAGGTGCTGGAGGCCGGCGGCGTCCGGATGGACCTCGGCGCGCGACTGGTCACTGTGGACTCGCACGAGGTGCAGCTGGCGAACAAGGAGTTCGAGCTGCTGCGCGTGCTGATGAGCCGGGCCGGCCAGGTCGTCAGCCGCGACGAGATCCTCGCCGAGGTGTGGAACGACCTCGAGTCCAAGACGTCGAAGACGCTCGACATGCACATGTCCTGGCTGCGCCGCAAACTCGCGGTCGCCGCCGACGAGGCGGCGGGCAGGCAGGCGAAGCCCGCGCATTCCGACGCCGAACGGCGCATCGCGACCGTGCGCGGCGTCGGGTTCCGGTTCAATGTCGAGTAGCCGCCGATGAGCATGCGCCGCCGGATCCTGCTGGCGATCCTCCTCGCCGTGCTGGTCACCGCGGCCGTGCTGGGCATCCCGCTCGGCGTCACCGCGTGGCGGCTGGTGGAGAACCTCAACCGGGAAAGCCTGGCCGAACGGGCGCGCAACATCGCCGCGACGGTCGACACGCAGGTCGCGAACGGCCAGGAGATCGACCTGGAGCAGTTCCGGGTCGGCGTTCCCGAGGGCGGCATGCTGATCGTGCGCGCCGAGGGCTTCAGCGAAAAACACCTCGGCGCGAACCCCGGCCCGGACCCCGTGGTCGAATCGGTGCCGACCGCGCGAAGCGGCACGGTGATGCTGGCGATCCCCAGCGGTCCGGTCCGCACGAAACAGACGCAGGTGACGCTGCTGGTCGTGCTGCTGGTGGTCCTGTCGGTCGGCACCGGCACCGTGGTGGCGACAGTGACCGCGCGCCGCCTGGCGAAACCGCTCCGGCACGTCGCAGACCGCGCGTCCCGCCTGGGCGGCGGCGATTTCCGGCCGGATCCGAGCCGCTACCGCGTGGCCGAGCTGGACATGGTCGCGGAAGCCCTGGACACGTCGGGGTCCGCCTTGGCGCAGCTCGTGCAGCGGGAACGACAGCTGGTCGGGGATGTCTCGCACCAGCTGCGCAGCCGGTTGACCGCGCTGCAGCTGCGGCTGGAGCCCTTGACCGGCCACGAGGACCCGGATGTCGTCGAGGAGTCCCGAGCCGCGCAGGAACAAGCCGACCGCCTGGCGCAGGCCCTGGACGAACTGCTGGCCGCCGCGCGCGCTGCCCGCGAGGTAGACGCCGAACCGGTCGATCTGCCGGTGGCGTTGCCCGCTGTCGCGGAGGAATGGCGTCAGCTGCTGCGCGTCGAGGGACGGAATTTGCGTCTGAAGGTCGCGGACGGCTTGATGGTGCGCGTGACTCCGGCGCGGCTGCGCGAGGTGATCGGCGTGCTGCTGGACAACGCCCTCCGCCACGGAGCGGGGACGGTCACGCTGTCCGCCCGCCGCGGTGACGCGGAGGGGACTGTGGTGATCGAGGTCGCGGACACCGGATCCGGAGTGCCGGACGAAATCGCGCCGCACATTTTCGAACGCGGTTTTTCGGGCGGCGGTTCGACCGGCGTGGGTTTGGCTCTGGCCCGCGCACTGGTCGAGGCGGACGGCGGACGGCTGGAACTGTCGAATAAGCGTCCGGCGATTTTCAGTCTGTTCCTGAAGGTGCCGCGCCCGGACGAGGTGGGCGAATTGCGGTGGCCCGCGGAGCCGGTTCCTCGCTGAGGATCTGGACAGCTTCCCGCAGGTCAGCCGCGATCCGGTGCGGTGGTTGACCTTGCGGCCACGTGCGGTGGTGGCTGATCCAGAGTGTGCGCAGTCCGGCGTTATGCCCGCCCGCGATGTCCAGATCAGGGCTGTCGCCGATGACCCAATCGTCGGGGGTCAGCGTGGTTCCGCAGTTTTGCGCGGCGAGCTGGAAGATGCGCGGATCGGGCTTGCGCAGGCCGACAGCGGCGGAAATGCAATAACCGTCGACTGCGTTGGCGAGGCCGGTTCGGTGGAGTTTTGCCAGCTGGTTGTCCTGCATGCCGTTGGTGACGATGCCGATTCGCCATCCCGCGGCGCGCAGGGTGCCGAGATCGTCCAGCACGCCGGGGTAGAGCTGCACCAACTGCGGAATCCTCGTGCGGTAACTCGCCCACAGCTGTTCAGCGGGCTCGGCCAGGTCGAATCGCTGCTGGACCTCCGCGAAGAACCGGTCCATCGGCCCGCCGCGCCGCGCCGAGATCAGCCAGGCCGCCGCGTCCTCGGGAAGCCGGTGCTGGGAGGCGAATTCCGCCGCCCAGCGGGAAAACGCGCCGCTGAGATCGGTCAGCGTGTCGTCCAGATCGACCAGCGCCAGCCGGGTCACCGGGGAAGCCGGGTGACCCCGTCCTTCCGCCGTTCCCCGAGCTCGTCCGGGAACACCCACTTCTTGAAGCCCCAGAACCGGAACACCATCGCCAGCAGCATGCCGATGATCGACCCGCTCGCGAAGTCCGCGACCTCCTGCACGAACCGCGACACGTGCGGCACTTCCAGGTGCAGCCAGTAGCGCGAGATCAGCAGCGGAATCAGGTTCACCACCACCGCGACCCCGCTGATCACGAAGAACAGCGTGGCCTCGTGGGCGCGTTCGCGGCCGCCGCGGGTGCGGAACGACCATTCGCGGTTGAGCACGTACGACACGATCGTCGCGACGATGATCGCGATCGCCTTCGCCGTGGTCGGTTTCGACTCCAGCACGCTGAGCTTCAGCAGGTACCAGACGCCGTTGTCGACCAGGAAGGTCGTGCCGCCCACGATCGCGAACTTCAGCAGCTCCCGGTGCCTCACGAGCACGGAGCGCAACGGCTCGGGCGTGCGGGCGAGCACGGTTTCGACGACGGTCACGTAACGCAGTCTAGAGAATTCGAGGTCACGGCAGGTCTCAGGCGGCCTTACGGTCCGGAATATCCGGATTGTCATTCCGCGCTGGTTCCGTCCGGGCGCCCTCCGTAGGGAACACCCACTTCTTGAAGGCCCACCAGCGGAACAGCGTCCCGAGCAGAGTGCCGATGATCATCCCGCTGACGAAGTCGGCCGTCTCCTGCCCGACCAGGCTCACGTGCGGCACCTGCAACTGCAGCACGTAGCGTGAAACCCACTGCGGCAACGCGTTCAGCGCCAGCGCGACCCCGCTGAGCAGGAAGAACAGCGCCGCCTCGTGGGAACGTTCGCGGCCGCCGCGGGTGCGGAACGACCATTCGCGATTCGCGACGTAGGAGAAGATCGTGGCGATCAGCACACCGACGATCAGCGCCGTGACCGGATGGGTCCGCAGCACGGTGAACTTCAGGGCGTACGTGATCGTCATCGTGATGACGAAGCTCGTCCCGCCGACCAGGGCGAAGCGGACCAGTTCACGGTGCTTCGCCAGGAGTTCGCGCACCTCGTGGACGCTACTCCGTGACCCAGCCGAAGAACCCCCGGGGCTCGACCGACGGCGGACGTTTGCCGTGGTTATCGGGTTTGCCCGGCTTGCTGTCCGAACCGGGGTTCGGCGGCGCGCTCGTGGTGGCGGCCGGGCTGCTCGACGTCTGGTCCGGGGTCTCGTCGTCGGTGGACGGCGGGGTAGCGCTGTGCTTCGTCGAGTGGTGCGGGCTCCATGACGTGCTCGACGTCGTCTCCTTCGACGAAGATGATGTCGAGGCGGGCTCAGAGCTTGTGCTGGTCGGGCGGGGCCAGTCGCAGATCCCGGGCACGCATGACTTGAACGCGACCTCCTTGGTGTCCTGCGAGCTGCCGAGCGCCGCCGTCACGTGCAGCGGATTCGAAGGCATGGGCCGGCGAGCCAGCTTGACCCAGAGGTGTGCGTGGTTGCCCGGCTCGAGTCCGGAGTTGGTGGTGCAAACCGCGTTGTCTCCGGCCGGTCGACACGTGAATTTCCCGAAAGGCAGCCAATTAAGGAGCTTCTGGTCGAACGTGACAGTCACTGGCTTTGTGCTCTCGCCGCTGTTCTGGACGTCCACGTAGATGCTCGGGTGCTGGCTCCACGGGAGCTTGCCGAGAATGTCGGTATCAGCACTCACCAGCGTCACGGAGTCATTCGGGGCCTTGACCTTCACCTGCACGGTGACGTTGACGTTGACCGAAGCACCCGCAGTGACCGAACCGGTCACCTCGCCGCCCTTCGCGCTGTCGTCCGCCTGCAAGCGGAACATCAGCACCGCCGATTGCCCAGGCTGCAATCCGCTGCCGGTCTTGCAGGTGACCGTGCCCTCTCCACCCGGGCACGCGACCTGCATCGGCCCCGACTGAGCGGCCGCTTCGCTGGAGTACGCACCGGCCGCGCCGCCGCCGTTCGCCTGAACGGCCCGGACACCAGGCGGCAGGTTCAGCGTCGCCTGGACCGGTTCGGACACGGAACCGCCGTTGTTGCGCACGGTGATCGGCAGCGCGACCGGTCCGCCGCCCGGCTGGAGTTCGACTCCGCTCGGCGGCATGGACGCGGACAGCTGCGGCGGCGCGGCAGGCGGGTTCTGGGCAGGCGGCTGCGCCGGCGGAGCGGCCGGGGGTGCCGCGGGCGGCGGCACAGCCGGAGGCGCGGGCTGGGCAGGCGGCGGGGCCGGGGGAGCGGGCGGCGCGGCCGGCGGAGGTGCGGGAGCGGGCTTCGGCGCGGGCGCCGGCGCGGCGGCCGGTGGCGCGGGGGCTTGCTGAGCAGTCGGAATGGTCTGCGTCCCGCCGCCCGCGGCCAGCGCGACCGCGACGGCGGCCACCATCGCGGCTCCGGACATGGCGACCCCGGCGAACTGCCGCGGTGCGGACGCGGCTGCCGCCGCACCCGCCTTGGCCCCGCCCGCCGCGGCGGCTCCGGCGCCGACAGCGGCGGCACCGGCGGTAGCCGCGCTCGCCTTGGCCGCGCCGATCGTCGCCAGGTAGCCGAGAGCGGCGCCGCCCAGGACAATCGGGGCGATGATCGCGCGCAGGCTGCCGTTGACGTCGGCCAGTTCGGCCGCCAGCACCCGGCACTGCTCGCATTCGTCCAGGTGGTTCTCGACCTGCGAGCGCTCGCGCTTGGACAGTCCGTCGCGCGTCCACGCACCGAGCCGCTCGGCGGTCGCGCGGCAGCGGTCCGCGCCGGTTTCCTGCAGGTGGACCTGCAGGTACGCCTGGCGAAGCCCTTCCCGGGCGCGGTACGCGAGCGCGGACACGCCGTTCGCGGTCAGCCCGAGCAGCGGCGCGACTTCAGCCGGGCTCTGCTGCTCGATTTCGGTGTGCCACAGGACTGCCTGCCAGCGTTCCGGGAGCCTTGCGAACGCCTTCGCGGCCATCGTGCGCTCGAGGCCCGCGACGGCGGTGTCGGAGAACTGCACGGTGAGCGCCTCGCCGGCGGCACCGCCGACGTCGCTCATGTCCTCGTTGAGGTCGATCCGGCGGTCACGGCGCGTCTTGTCGTACGCGGTGTGACGCAGCGCAGTAAGCAAGTACGCACGGAAGGCGCTGTCCGGGCCCTTCCCGCCACGCAGCGTGTCCAAAACCTTCGAGAACGCCTCCGACACGAGGTCGTCGGCCTCGGAACTGGACCGCGCGAGCTGGCGGGCGAGGTTGTGCGCGGCACCGCTGTGCCGCTCGTAGAGCGGACCGTAGGACGCGATCTTTCCCGCGCGCACCTCTGCGATCAGCTCGGCGTCACTCTTACCGGAGAGATCGGCGGGAACGGTGGACACGGGGCTCCTTCGATGCTCCACGCGCGGCGGACTCCACGCGCCTTGCTCCTTACAACGCACACCAAGTGTGACGGATGCGGCGACACTCGTCACGCCGTGGTCCGGCAGATGCCTCAGTAGGCGCAGCAAGTTCACCTCCTCGTCTGGTGATTACGCGAAAAAGATCGGGGAAAACGCGTCACGAGGGGAGTACCGCCGCGTCCCCTCCGTGATTGGGGAACAAGATCGACAGGTACCGGAAGGAGCTGGGGGTTCGGTGGACGTACCGGCGACCGGGGCGCGGTTCGGCTCCGCAGGCGACTCGTCGGGGGACGAGACGCGTGCGCGGTTCGAGCGGGACCGCCATTTGCGGGCATTGCGAGCTCGCTGGCGAACAGCCAGCCTCGCCGCCGGCTGGCGTTTCCCGAGCGATTGGGCACTGCCCGAAGTGGACGCGGTGTGCGCGGCCGTCGTCCGGCACGGTTCGACGGGCGCGGAGAACGCGCTGGCCGGGCTCGGCAGGGCGCGGGCCGCGGCGGGAGCGGGGCTGTCGGAAACGCTGTCCGACCTGGCCGCTCTGCACGCGGTGCTCGCCGACCCGGACGCCGTCGACGGATTCGTCGCGCCGGATGTCGACGCCACCCCCGCCCGGCTGCTCCGTGTCACGGCGCTGGCCTGGGCAGACGTCGCGACCGACCAGCTCGTGCACACCGAGGTCACCGACCCGCTCACCGGCCTGCCGTCCGCTGCGTACCTGCGGACCCGGCTCGGAGAGATCTACCGAGGTGGGGTCAACGAGGCGAATGTGCTGCTCACCGTGTCGCTGGACCTGACGTCAGTGTCCGGCTGGCCCCGGTTGACCGCGATGATCCTCGCCGCGGACGCCGTCAAAGCCGTGTTCGACACCGGCGAGTGCTACGCGACGATCGGCCCGTCCGCGGTCGCGGTGCTGGCCGAACGGAACGAACGCCTGGCCACACGCGGGGTCGCGCTGCGAAGGGCACTCAACGAACGCCTTTCGGTGGACCCGCAACTGCGCGACGTCGCCCGTCCGCTCGTGTCCGCTGTCCGGTTGCCGGGGACGCACGACCGGGCGTGCGAGCTGCTGACGGAATTGGCGCACAGCTGAGCCCCGGTCCCCCTTCCCGACCAGCATTCCCGCACTCGTGCTTTCCTGGTGTGGTGACCAGGACCGTACCCTCCGCTGCTGACGGCGAAGCTCCGGTGAATCGATCCGGGCAACCCCGGCTGGCTCTGCGCCGATCTTTGGCACGGTTGTCCGTGCGCCCCCGGTCGATGCTCATCCTCGCCGTGTTCCCGCTGCTGGCGATCGCGGTCGGGTTCTGGGGCTGGACGCACGACTGGAACCTCGGCGTGGACAGCGCGGTCTACCGGGCAGGCGCGCTGCAGTTGCTGCGCGGCGACAACCTCTACGACGCGAACACGCTGCCCACCGAACCGGGCTGGGCGCTGCTCCCGTTCACCTACCCGCCGACCGCGGCGCTGCTGTTCGCGCCGCTCGCGATCGTGCCAGTGCAGGTGGCCTGGGGTTTCCTGACCGTGGCGTCGCTGGCCGCGCTAGCCCTGTCGATCCGGATCGCGATCGGCGCACTGCCCCGCCCGGCCGCCGACGGTCCTCGCTGGTGGGCCTCGCCCGCCCGGTCGACCATCGTGTTCTTCCTGGTCTTCCTCGGTTTCGAACCGGTGTGGCGGACGATCTTCCTCGGTCAGATCAATCTGATCCTGATGGCGATGGTCCTGCTGGACATGCTCGTCATCGGCGCCCGAGGCAGCCGCTGGGGCGGAGTGCTCGTGGGCCTCGCGGCGGCGATCAAGCTGACCCCCATCGTGTTCCTCGGCCACCTGCTGGTCACCGGCCGCTGGAAAGACGCCCTGCGCGGGTTGGCGACCTTCGTCGGCATGCAGGCGCTGCTGTTCCTGATCAATCCGCACGATTCGTGGAAATACTGGACCAAAACGCTCCCCGACACCGGCCGGATCGGCCCGGTGCACTGGGCGGGCAACCAGTCGCTGAACGCCCTGATGAACCGCGCCACGGACCTCGCCCCGTGGGCCTCGACCGCAGCGACCGCGATCGGCCTGGTGCTCGCCATTCCGGCCCTGTGGCTGATGTTCCGCTTCCACCGGCGCGGCCAAGCGCTTGCTGCGCTGCTCGTCACCGCGTTCTGGATCCTGCTGATCTCGCCGATTTCCTGGTCGCACCACTGGGTCTGGGTCGCACCGCTGGTCGTGCTCCTGGTGTCCAGGCTGCCGAAGACCACCCCAGCGACCGCCTGGAAGCGGTGGCTGGGCACGTTCCTAGTGGCGTTCGTCTTCGTCAGCTGTGTATTGCTGATCTTGCCAAACGGCCGAAATGTCGAGCTGCATTGGAAGGTGTGGCAGAACATCCTCGGCGACGCTTACATCCTCACGCCAGTCGTGCTCGCCGTAGCCCTGGCTGTGCGGTGGGGCTTGCAGCGGCGAGCTCGCAACCGTATTGGTTCTTCTTAGCCCTTTTGCCCTGTTCAGGGTCTTGCCGACCGTTTTTTGTCGGTGGCGACGGTTACTGTCTGAATCGCGGTGGTTACGCGGCCGTCCGGAGCCCTGGCTCGCGGACGGGCACGGCCCTCGTTCTGCTCTCGCGTTAAGTGGACAGATCAACCGAATAGTGAGCCCTTGTCAGTTCTCCGAACCGCCGTAGAAGTCGCCCAGCGCGGTGCGGGTGTACTGAATGAGCAACTCGGCGTGCGCGAAGTCGTCCGGAAGACATTCGCGCGCGGCGGCGAGCAACTCGTCAAACCGGAACGGCGGGGAGACGGTCTTGGCAAGCGGGTGCCGTTCGCGGAGCTGCTTCATCAACTCGGCGAGGTAGATCACGGCCGAATTGGAGTCGGTGCTCCAGAGCCAGGCGAGCACCTCGCCAAACCCCGAGGGAAAGGCCAACGGCCGGGACGCGCCGGTGAGCATCCCAGTGGCCACTCCGGGGAGGCTGGCTTGGCGAAGCGCGTAAAGAACCGGCCGCGGGAGGGTGACAGAGTCCATCCAGCCATCCTGCTGCAGCGGGCCGCTCCAGGGTGGGCTTTGACGCGCGGGTGTTGCCTGCTTGCGGGCTGGGTGCTTGGTGGTTGCTTCCGTCAACTCGCTTCGGCTGGTGCTTGGTCAGACGGGTTCTCCGGGGGCGCGTCGGAGCTGCTGCCCGCTGCCGGGTTGCCGCCATGACCGGTGCGCGCCAGAGCTGCTGCCCGCTGCCGGGTCGCCGCCATAGCCGGTGCGCGCCGGAGCCGGTTCTCGCCACGGGCGGTACTTCGCCGCATCCGGTACGCCGCCATCGCCAGTTCCCGCCGCAGTCGATAACTCACCAAGGCCGGTTTCCGCCGCAGTCGGGACCTCGCCAAGGCCGGTTGCCGCCGCAATCGGTTCCTGATTTCAGCCAGCGAACCCTCGCTGTCCCGGCCCGCCCGCACCCCGTCTGCGGTCGCCTTGCCCTTCCCGCCTCAGCCGGTTTCCGGCGTCAAACCGCGCCGCTCGCCGTCTCGGCCCGCCCGCACCCCGTGTGCTGCCGTCTCTGCCTTCCCTTCGCCAGCCGGTTTCCGCACCAGCCCGTATCGCTCGCCGTCTCGGCCTAACTGCACCCCGCCCTCTGCCGCCTTGACCTCCTTGCCGCAGCCGGTTCGCGCCACCGGCCCGCGCCCCCGCAGGCCCGGCCTAACTGCACCCTGCCTGCTGCTGCCTTTGCCTTCTCGCCACAAACCCGCACCGCTCGTCGTCTCGGCCCAACCGCACCCCACCTGCCGCAGCCTTGGCCCGCCCGCCACAGCCGGTTCCCGCAACCTCCCGCCGTCCCAGCCCAACTGACCGCCGCCTCGGCCCGCCCGCCGCAGCCAGTTACCGCCGCGAACCCGCACCCCGCCGCCCCGAGCCCAACCACACCCCACCCGCAGCCCTCCGCCGCAGGTCGCCCGTGGTCCGCCACTTCTCGCCCAGTAACCTGGGCTGCGTTATGGACAAACGAACCGGTCTTCCCATCGTCGGCATGGTGGGCGGCGGGCAGCTCGCCCGCATGACGCAGCAGGCGGCGATTTCCCTCGGCCAGTCGCTGAAGGTGCTGGCGGCCGACGAGGGCGACGCGGCGGCCCTCGTGGCGAGCGACGTCGTCATCGGCCACCACACCGACCTCGACGCGCTCGTCGACTTCGCCCGCCAGGTCGACGTGGTCACCTTCGACCACGAGCATGTGCCCGGCGAGCACCTGCTCACCCTCGCCACCGAGGGTTTCGTCGTCCGCCCCGCGCCCACCGCGCTCGGGTTCGCGCAGAACAAGCTCGTGATGCGCGAAATGATGGCCGGCCTGGGCGTGCCCGGCCCCGCCTTCGCCGAAGTGTCCACTGTGGACGATGTGATCGCGTTCGGCGGCGAGCACAGCTGGCCGGTGGTGCTGAAGGCGTCGCGCGGCGGGTACGACGGCCGGGGCGTCTGGATGCTCGACACCGCACAGCAGGCCCGCGAGACCGTTCCCGAACTCCTCGAGGCCGGCACTGAGCTGCTGGTCGAGGAAAAGGTCGCGATGAAGCGCGAGCTGTCCGCGCTGGTCGCGCGTTCCCCGTTCGGCCAGGGCGCGGCGTACCCGGTCGTCGAGACCGTGCAGACGAACGGCATCAACACCGAGGTCCTCGCCCCGGCGCCGGGGCTGTCCGAGTCGCGTGTGCACGAGGCGCAGGAGCTGGCCCTGCGCATCGCGTCGACGCTCGACGTCACCGGGCTGCTCGCGGTCGAGCTGTTCGAGACCGAGACCGGCCTGCTGGTCAACGAGCTGGCGATGCGTCCGCACAACTCCGGCCACTGGACCATGGACGGTTCGCGCACGTCGCAGTTCGAGCAGCATCTGCGCGGCGTCTTGGACTACCCCCTCGGCCGCACCGACCTGATCGCGCCGGCGTGCGTGATGGCGAACGTGCTCGGCGCGGACGTCTCGCCGCAGATGAGCCCGGACGAGCGCGTACACCACCTGTTCGCGCGCTTCCCCGAGGTGAAAATCCACCTCTACGGCAAGCAGGACCGGCCGGGCCGCAAGCTCGGGCACGTCAACTTCATCGGCGACCGCATGGACGACCTGCGCAATCGCGCGCTGCTGTCCGCGCACTGGCTGTCCCACGCCGTCTGGCTCGACGGCTACGAGATCCACTGAAGGGGAACACAATGGCGCCGCAGGTGGGCGTGATCATGGGCAGCGACTCCGACTGGCCGGTGATGGAGGCCGCGGGACAAGCGCTGGACGAGTTCGGCGTCGAGTACGAGGTCGGCGTCTACTCGGCGCACCGCACCCCGCAGCGGATGCTGGACTACGCGAAGTCCGCGGCCGACCGGGGCATCCGCGCGATCATCGCGGGTGCGGGCGGTGCCGCGCACCTGCCGGGCATGGTCGCGTCGGCGACCGTGCTGCCGGTGATCGGCGTGCCGGTTCCGCTGAAGTACCTGGACGGCATGGACTCGCTGCTGTCGATCGTGCAGATGCCCGCCGGCATCCCGGTCGCGACGGTGTCCGTCGGCGGGGCGCGCAACGCCGGTCTCCTCGCGGTCCGCATCCTCGCCGCCGCCGACCTGCAGTTGCAGGCGAAGCTGACGCAGTTCCAGGAGGACCTGGAGCAGCTGGTCCTGGACAAGGACGCCAAGCTCCGCGAAAAAGCGGGCAAGTAAGTCCGGGCACGCGGATGCTGGTCCGGAACCGGCATCCGCGCATCCCGCTGGCTCAGGCCGGGTCGGGCAGCTGCTTGCGCAGTTCGCGCTTCAGCACCTTGCCCGCCGCCGACACCGGGATCTCCGCGACGAAGTGCAGTTCCCGCAGGCGTTTGTACGGCAGCACCTTCTCGTTCACCGCCGCCATCAGCTGCTCGGCGTCCACTGAGGAGTCCGGCTTCCGCACCACGAATGCCACCGGCAGTTCGCCGACCTCCGGACTCGGCCGTCCGACCACCGCCGCGGACAGCACGCCCGGCGACGCGCTCAGCAGTTCCTCGAGCTCGCGCGGAAAGACGTTGTATCCCTTGTACAGCAGCATGTCCTTCTTGCGGTCCACAATGGACAGATAGCCGTCCTCGTCGAGCACCCCGATGTCGCCGGTGTGCAACCAGCCGTCGACCAGCGCGGCAGCGGTCTCTTCCGGACGGTTCCGGTACCCGCGCATCACCTGCGGCCCTCGCAAGCACACCTCGCCCTCCTGCCCGGGCGGCAACGGCTCCTCGCTGCCGTCCGCGACGAGCTTGACCTCGGTGTCGAAGATCGGCCTGCCGACCGACCCCACCTTGCGCACGCCGGACCGGTGACTCGGCGAGATCACCGCACCCATCGTCACCTCGGTGAGCCCGTATCCCTCGGCGATCACGACGCCAGGGAACCGCTGGTGCAGCGCGCGGATCATCTCGTGGCTCATCGGCGCCGCACCGGAGCCGATGTTGCGCACCGACGACAGGTCAGCAGTGTGGAACGCAGGCGTGGCCAGCAACGCCGCGAATAGCGCGGGCGCGCCACCGATCGTCGTGACCTGCAGCCTTTCCGCGTCAGCGACGTACGCGGCTGGGTCGAACCGGGCGTGCAGCACCGTCGTACCGCCGCCCATTAACGGCCCGTTGAGCCCCGCGATCACGCCCATCGCGTGGAACCACGGCGTCAGGTTGATGCCGGTGCCGGTGCCAAGCCGGGTCGGCCATTCGTCCGGGCTGCCGATCTGGTCGATCGTCACGTCGCCGTTCGCGTCAAGCGCCGGTACCGATCCGGTCGACCAGCAGGTGTGCTGCAGCGTATTCGTGACGACGTTGCGATGCGTGAGCTCAACGCCCTTGGACCGCCCGGTCGTGCCACCCGTGTAGGCGAGATGGGCGAGGTCGTGGTCCACGTCGATCGGCACGTCAGGCCTGGTTGCGGGCTGATCAGCGAAGAACTCGCGGAACTCCACGTTCCCCTCGCCGAGCTCGCCGGTCGGCGCGACGACGATCGTGAGCCGTGCCGGAATCCGGTCGGCGACCGCCGCGAGCGTGCCCGAGACCGGCCCGAACGTCACGACCGCGGCGGCCCCGCAGTCAGTGAGCTGGAAGGCAAGGTCGTCCGGCGGGAGCAGCGGGTTCGTCGGACTGAATGTCGCCCCGGCCAGCAGGATGCCGTGGTAGGCGATCGGATACGCGAGACAGTTCGGCAGATGCACGGCGACCACGTCGCCCCGCCCGATGCCGCGGGCGAGCAGCGCTTGCGCGAATTGGCAGGCGGCCTGCCAGGTCTGCGCGAACGTGAGCTGGTCGCCGTCCATGGCGAACGCGACCCGATCGCCGTAGCGCGTCGCGGCGCCGGCGAGTACCGAACCGATCGGCACCTCGGGGTAGTCAAGGGAAGCGGGCAATCCGGGCGGCGGGGTCGACGCAGTGGCAGCCATCGCTTGACCATACGAACGGTGAGGCCGAGGACACAAGAAGCGAGCTGCCGCGTTCGGAGTGAACGCGGGCTAACATCGAGGGACTTTCTCCCGTTTCGCTGCAGAAGAGGTGACTGAAGGTGGCCGAGGGCCTGTATCAGCTGGCCGAAGAGCACGAGGAACTGCGGGCCGCGGTCCGGGCTCTAGCCGAAAAGGAGATCGCGCCCTACGCGGCGGAGGTCGACGAGCAGGAACGCTACCCGGTCGAGGCCAACGAAGCGCTCATCAAGGCGGGTTTCAACGCCGTCCACATCGGCGAGGAATATGACGGCCAGGGCGCCGACGCCATCGGCGCGTGCATCGTGATCGAGGAAGTCGCGCGCGTCGACGCGTCCGCGTCCCTGATCCCGGCGGTCAACAAACTGGGCACGCAGCCGATCATCCTGTCCGCTTCGGAGGACCTGAAGAAGCTGGTCCTGCCGTCGATCGCCTCGGGTGAAGCCTCCGCGTCGTACGCCCTGTCCGAACGCGAGGCCGGTTCGGACACCGCGTCCATGCGCACCCGCGCCCGCCTGGACGGCGACCACTGGGTCCTCAACGGAACCAAGTGCTGGATCACCAACGCCGGCGAATCGTCCTGGTACACGGTGATGGCCGTAACCGACCCGAACGCGGAAAAGAAGGCCAACGGCATTTCCGCCTTCGTCGTGCACAAGGACGACCCGGGATTCTCGGTAGGCCCGAAGGAAAAGAAGCTGGGCATCAAGGGCTCGCCGACCCGCGAAATCTACTTCGAAAACTGCACCATCCCCGCGGACCGCATCATCGGCGAACCGGGCACCGGCCTGAAAACCGCCCTGCGCACCCTAGACCACACCCGCCCGACGATCGGCGCACAAGCCCTGGGAATCGCCCAAGGAGCCCTGGACGCCGCCGTCGCGTACGTCAAGGAACGCAAGCAGTTCGGCAAGGCAATCGCAGATTTCCAAGGAATCCAGTTCATGCTGGCCGACATGGGAACGAAAATCGAAGCCGCCCGCCACCTCGTGTACGCCTCCGCAGCCTCCTCCGAACGAGGCGACAAACGCGCTGGCTTCACGGCATCGGCCGCCAAGGCGTACGCATCCGACGTGGCAATGTCAGTGACGACGGACGCGGTGCAGCTGTTCGGCGGGGCAGGCTACACGCGTGACTTCCCGGTGGAACGGATGATGCGCGACGCGAAGATCACGCAGATTTATGAAGGCACGAACCAAATCCAAAAGGTCGTCATGGCGCGGGCCCTGCTGAAGGGCTGAGTTCTCGGCACTCCGTCGAAGAGCCCCACTGCCCGGATCGGGTGGTGGGGCTCTTTTCGTGTCCGAACCTGCCGTGACTTGGCTACTGTCTCGTCGGGGAGGCCGTGTCCGCAGGGGAGAGACTGTCGTACGAAGGTGCGGTTCGCAAGCTTGACCGCAGTTGCACCGATAAGTACACGGTCGATGTATCGGTTGGTCTAGGAGCCTCAAGGGTCGGCAGGCAGGATCCGTGTGATGCCGCAGCAACGGTCGCAGACATGGTTATCGCCAACCTGAAGCGGAAGGCGAGCACCTAACCGTGGCTTGCGTAGCTGGTGGCACGCAGCGGTTTGTGAGGTTCACCCCGGGTAGTGGACACCGAGTTAGCAGGATCAGTCGTCCTGCTGAAAGGATGTCCTCATGCCTCCTCGCAAGCGCCGGTCGTACACGGCTGAGTACAAGGTCGAGGCTGCTCATC